>CBFGNE010000352.1:0-4841 GCA_965649995.1 uncultured Mucilaginibacter sp. | reverse complement strand
TGCCATAAAGGCGCTTTTAACCGTAATGTTTTTATACCTGCGGAAGTAATACACTAACCCTATGGCCGGTATGGTTAACAAGTTTAATAAGTGTATACCTATAGAAAGCCCCATTACGTAGGCGATGAAAACGATCCATCTATCGGCACCCGGCTCATCGGCGTGTGCTTCCCATTTTAAAATGGCCCAAAATACAATAGCAATGCAAAGCGATGATAAGGCAAACACAATGGTTTCTACAGCCGAGAACCAAAAGGTATCGGTATAGGTAAACGCTAACGCGCCTACCAGCCCGGCGCCCATTATTAGTAAAGTTTGTGCATTGCCAAATTCTTTTTCGCGGCCGGCCACCAGCTTTTTGGCCATGGCGGTTATAGTCCAAAATAAAAACATAACCGTTGCACCGCTGGCAATGGCCGAACCCATATTGGTAAAGTAGGGCACTTTGGCATTATCGCCCATAGATAACAGCGAAAACACCTTGCCCAGCATGGCAAACATAGGGTAGCCCGGCTGGTGCGATACCTGTAAACGGTAAGCACAGGAAATAAATTCGCCGCAATCCCAAAAACTTACGGATGGCTCCAGGGTTAAAATGTAAGTGGTAGAGGCTATAAGGAAGCAAAGCCAGCCTAAAAGGTTGTTTATTTTGTTGTATTGCATGAACTATGAGTAGCTAATAAGCGCGGCAAATATCAGTAATTTTATAATTTATATTAAGCAAAACAGGCTTACGTTAATAAATTTAACACAAATTAACGGTTTAATACAAGTATTAACATTTAATTGAGTTTGGTATTTTAATGTTACAATAAATAATACTTATTTTGTTGCGATGCAAAAAACTTTACTCCTAATGCCGCGTAAATTTTTACTGATAGCCGCCTGCATGGCGTTTTTTGCAGGAATAACTAAGGCTCAGTCGGTTTACCTGCCGCAATCCTACCAGTTTTACCAAAAATTTAACGTACAGGTTTATTCAACAAGTAATAGTTTGCACACCTCGTTGCGCCCGTTTTTGTTAGACAGCTCGCTAACCGGCAGGTACAACGAATTGATGAACGTTGGGGTAAAAGCCGACCGTAAAAATTGGTTCGGTCGTAAACTGCTCAACGAGCATTTGCTGCAGGTTGATACTAAGGACTATACCTTTTATGCCGATATATTAATAGATAACGTACTTGGCAAGGATTTTAAAGATGATAGCGCACCGTCGGTATTTAAGCCCTTTGGGGCCTTGATAAAAACGCCGTTCGGTATCAATACACGTGGTTTTCAAATAGGGGGTACCATTGGTTCCAAATTTTCGTTCTACACCAGCGCCTACGAAAATCAGGCCATCTTCCCAAGGTATTATAACAATTACGTAAATGCCAGCGGCTTTGTGCCCGGCCAGGCGTACGACCGCAGCTTCGGCAAGCCGCAAAAAGATTATTCGTATGTAACAGCCCTGCTATCCTACACCGCGTCGAAAAATCTTAATGTTACCGTAGGGCAGGATAAAACCTTCATTGGCGATGGGTACCGCTCGCTGCTGTTATCAGATTTTGCTGCCAATTACCCCATGCTTAGGGCAACTGCCAACATAGGCCCGGTGCAGTACATGATGATGTGGACCTACCTGCAGGATATAAAAGCGCCCAAGTTTGACGATTTTGGCAGCAACCGCCGCAAGTACGCCTTGTACCATTATTTAGATTGGAACGCCACCAAAAGCCTTTCCTTAGGCTTTTTTAACGCCGTAGTAACACCCGAAGCTGATGACCAGGGCAACCGCCACGGGTTTGATGCAAACTTTATTAACCCACTGTTTTTTACAGGTGGCGGCAAGGCTTCCACGCCAAATAATGTGTTGTTGGGCTTTACCGGTAAGTATAAAATATTTAATAAAAACGCTTTGTACGCGCAAATTTTGCTCGATAACCAAAAAGCAGCGGGCGGCGCAAGCAAAAGCAGCAACGGCTACCAGGTGGGCGTACGCGGCGGCGATTTGGGCGGGGTAAAAAACCTGAGCTACCTGTTCGAGTTTAATACCGTTAAACCATATACGTATACCGATGCCAATATGCTGAGCAGCTACACCTTTTACGGCGACCCGCTGGCCCACCCGCTTGGCGCAAACTTTAGGGAGTTTGTAGGCTTGCTGAATTATTCGATAGGCCGGTTAGATTTTCAGGGGCAGCTTAACTACGCCAAATACGGGCTGGATGGCGCAGGCGAAAACAATGGCCAAAACATTAATGCACCTTATGCAGTGGCAAGCCCCACCGCAAAAGTAGGGCAGGGCATTGCTACCGATCTATATTACGCAGAAGGCACCGTATCCTTTTTAGTAAACCCCAAATACAACCTCCGTTTTGAACTGGGCGGGCTGTACAGGATTCAAAAAAACGATATCCACGAATACAAAAATGCGGTGCTAACCTTTGGCGTGCGCACAACCTTCAGGAATTTATACCACGACTTTTAATAAACACTAATTTCACGAATTAAGAAGGATTAGCACGAATTTGAAGAAGTCATTCAGATTGTTGAACGCATAAAACCATGCAATTTGTCGCAACGGACACATTGGAGAATATCATTTCCCGCATTGATAGTTTCAGTGACGAAATGATTTTGTTTGTTGTTAAAGATGAAAGCTGGAAACCCTCGTCAACATCATTAGTTTATCATTTCGATACGGATGAAGTTGGTCCTTTCGTAATCGATGGTGCTGAATATTTTCTGGAAGTTGCTTTAGTAAAAGACGTTATGGAGGTGTGGAAAGATTGGACATCTGCACAGCATCCACCGTTAGCTGAGCTTGTTGAAGCAGTGATACATTATGCTGAATATGACGCTTATAAAGAAGTTTAATATGAAGAAGTATTTTATTTTATCGCTATGCTTACTGGGCCTCTCAAAAGCTTTTTGCCAGGAACTTATTGGTAAAGCAAGGAAGGAAGTGAATGCCTATGCAGATGCAAATGGTGGGGTGATTGATAAGAGAACAATGCCTGGATTAGGGTGGTTCGATTTTCCTGTTACGGGATTAATGTGCAAATTCCCTAACGCTTTAAAAGAAAGCTCTCCACTCGTTTGGATGGTGATTTATATGGCCGGAGACACTTGCTTTATGTATAAAGCAATGTATGCGCTTCCCGAGCCTGGTGTTTCCCTGGTTGAAAAACAAAAAGCATCCTTTATCGCCAAATACGATAAGCCCGGCAGCGGATACACAAGAAAAGGCAAAGAACTGCTATGGCATTCGGATAAAAACAAATTAAACGTGGAACTTACTACAGTATGGCAGGGTGGCATCCAAACGCCGTATTTTATGCTTAACGTATCTAATAGTGATAAAAGGTATAGCGTAAGCAAGCGCAAGCTTCCACCCTTTACTTTGGATACTGACCTTACAGATGAACAAGCCCTGGATAGTTTAAAAATGATCATGCTCCGGCTTAGAGGCAATTAGTCCCGCATATTTAATTCGTAAACTGCTACAACAAATAAGCTTTAAAATCTCTGTGAACCTCTGCGCGGCCTCTGTTACCTCTGCGGTTTAAAAACACACTTAGCTAATATTTTGAGCATTTTTATCCACAAACGCTTTTTAAATTCGTGTAATTCGATTCAATTCGTGAAATTCGTGTTGACTCAATTCGTGTCAATTAATAATTATGGCTACAGAAGTTAAATGCCCCAGCTGCGGACATGGTTTCCCTATAGAGGAAGTGATGGCCGAGGAATACAAGCAGCAGCTAAGGCTGAAGATGCAGGATTATACCCGCCAAAAAGAAGAAGAATACCGCAAAAAAGATGATGAGTTCCTGAACCGCCAAAAACTGCAGGAGCAGGAATTTGAGCAGCGCCTCGCCGGCGAAAAAAAGGCCTTGCAGCTTACGCTGGAAGAAAACCTGCGCAAATCCATCGCATCCGATTTTGAAAACCAGTTGCTGATGCTGCAAAATTCGGTAAACGCCAGTGCCGAAAAACTAAAGGAATCGCGCCAGAAAGAACTGGAGTTTTTACAGCGCGAGCAAAGCCTCAAACAAAAAGAGGAAGAGATGGAACTGGCCACCCAGCGCAAGCTGCAGGAGCAACGCGCCGAACTTACCGAGCAGATACGCAAACAGGAAACCGAGAAATACTCCATAAAAGATACCGAGCACCAGCTAAAGGTAAAAGAGATGGAGAAACAGCTGGAAGACCAAAAGCGGCTGGTAGATGAGATGAAGCGCCGTGCAGAACAGGGTTCGATGCAGTTACAGGGCGAAGCACAGGAGCTGATATTAGAAGAATTGTTGCGCACCTACTTCCCTTTTGATATGATAAGCGAGGTAGGTAAAGGCGTACGCGGTGCCGACTGTGTGCAGGTTGTGCGTAACCAGTTTGGGCAGGAGTGCGGCAAAATTATTTATGAAAGCAAACGCACCAGCGCCTTTGGCGGCGACTGGATAGACAAGCTGAAAAAGGATATGCGCGCCCAGGGTATTGATGTGGCCGTAATAGTAACCCAATGCTACCCAAAAGGCATGGACTGCTTTGGCGAGCGCGACGGCGTATGGATTTGTAGCTTTGATGAAGTGAAGGCCGTAAGCTACATCCTGCGCGATAGCGTAGTAAAGCTGGCAAACCTGGCCAAGGCGCAGGATAATAAAGGCGATAAAATGCACCTGTTGTACGATTACCTTACCAGCAGCGAATTTTCTGAACAATGGAAAGCCATCCGCGAGGGGTACATGGGCATGCGCCTCTCGATACAAAAAGAACGCGATGCGATGGAGAAGATGTGGAAATCGCGCGAGAAACAACTGGACAAAGTATTGCTGAATGCTGCCCACATAAAAGGCTCG
>CBFGNE010000351.1:0-4850 GCA_965649995.1 uncultured Mucilaginibacter sp. | reverse complement strand
GAGCCGATTGACATTCCAACGGAACTACAGTGGGCTGTCCCCGCAAGATAGCTGTAGTAAGGCAGGCTTATTTGCAAACTAAAAAGGAAAGCAAACCGCCAACTGTTAGCTATCTTTGCAACCTATGCCAATAACACCGCCTATTACTTCTGCAACGCCTTCGGGCGCTTTTGAGCGCTTGCTTACGATCATGAACGACCTGCGCACTAACTGCCCCTGGGACAAAAAGCAAACGTTGGAAAGCCTGCGCCACCTCACCATCGAAGAAACTTACGAGCTTTCTGACGCCATACTGGGCGGCGATATGCAGGAAATAAAAAAAGAGCTTGGCGATATTATGCTGCACCTTGTATTTTATTCGCGTATTGCATCAGAAACCGATGACTTTGACATTACCGGCGTATTGAACGGAATTTGCGATAAACTGATCAACCGCCACCCGCACATCTACAGTGATACCGAAGTAAGCAGCGAAGAAGATGTGAAACGCAACTGGGAACAGATAAAACTGAAAGAAGGCAACAAATCGGTTTTAGGCGGGGTGCCTGCATCGCTGCCTGCCCTTGTAAAAGCCTCGCGCATACAGGAGAAAGCCCGCGGCGTAGGCTTTGATTGGGATAACAAAGGGCAGGTATGGGCCAAAGTAGAAGAAGAACTGCAGGAATTTAAAGATGAGTTTAATGTTGCCGATGATACTGCCATTGACCAGGAAAAAGCCGAGGCCGAATTTGGCGACCTGTTGTTCTCGCTCATCAATTACGCCCGGTTTATTAATATAAACCCTGAGGATGCCCTGGAGAAAACCAACCGTAAGTTTATCAAACGCTTTCAGTATTTAGAGAGTAAGGCAAAAGAACATGGCAAGCAACTACATGATATGAATTTGGCCGAAATGGATGTTTTTTGGAACGAAGCAAAAAAAGCATAAAAAATATATTATAATTTGTAGCGTTTAAAAAGCAACCAACGTAAACCAATTGTAATTACAATGTTATGAAAAAAGGACTTACTTATTTGCTGCCGGTAACGGCAATAGTTATACTGATGGGCATTGGTTGTACCGCCAATAAAACAGCCGAGCCCGCACCTACTCCGGTAGGCACTTTCAATGGCCAATTCCGCCGTTTGCACCGCGCGAAAGGCGCAGCAAAAATTGATACTACAAAGGCTAATATCCAATTGGTGCTGGAACAAGGGGGCGCCTATAAGGTTTTAGGCGATACCGCTACCTTGCATGCGGGTAGCAAAGGCACCTATGCTGCAAATGCCGGTGTAATGGCATTTCAGGATGCAACCTTCTCCGCTTTGTCTACCTCTAAAATCCATTTATTTGGATACTATGCCTATTATTACGATGGCTCGAGTGTTTTACAAATGGTTTTAAACAGTGCCGATACTTTAAGCTTGCAATACGACCTTAAAAGGGTTAACTAAAATGTTATTTTTAATTAAAATTGCTGCACGTACCCGCAAGTACTGCAGCAATTTTGCGTATAAAATAATTAAGCATCTCTGTAGCGTTTCACCTCTGCCGGGCGTAATATAATTACAAAACAGGCGGAACTAACAATTTTTAATGCATCTACTCCACCGCGTTACTGAGGAAGACATCGTCGGTAACTGCAAAAAAGGCAGCCTTAAACACCAGGAATTGCTGTATAAGCAGTTCTATGGCTATGCTATGGGTGTTAGCGTGCGCTATAGCCTTAACCAGGATGATGCCTTAGAAGTTGTGAATGATGCGTTTATAAAAGTGTTTAACAACATCAATACATATAATACTGATAAACCCTTCAGGGCCTGGCTGCGTACCATAGTGGTAAATACCGCTATAGACAGGCGCCGCAAGGAACTTAAGCACCAGGCCAATACCGACCTGGATACCGCAGTTGGCGTAGGCAGTAATGCCAGTGCCATTGATAGCCTAAACGCACAGGATATATTAAAATTAATGAAACAGCTGCCACATATACAGCTTACCATTTTCAATATGTACGAAATAGATGGTTATAACCATGATGAAATAGGCAAGATATTAAACTTGCCGGCAAGTTCTTCACGAGTTTATTTAAGCAGGGCCAAAGATAAGCTGAGGCAGCTATTAACAACAGAAACGCAAACCCATGGATGAGCAGTTTGATAAAAAACTAACGAGCCGCATCACGGAGGTGTTTGATAACTACGAATCTCCGCCGGCTGATGAAGGATGGCTGGAACTCCGCAAAAGGTTCCCGATGAAACAGGAACGCAAAATTGCCTGGCTTTGGTGGAGCAGCGCTGCCGCCATTTTACTGGTATTTTTGGGAGTAGGCCTATGGCTGAATAACAAGCAGGATGCCGTTACTACCGTAGCAATACAACCGAAGGCACAAGTGCGGCCCAAAACGGATAGCACCATAAATACCGTTTCGCCAACAGGCAGCGATGTAGCATCTAACCCATCAAAAGCTGATGATGAAGATAAAAACAACGTAACGGTACCAAAACAGCACAGCGCGGTTAACAATACAGTTGCACCATATAACGGCGCTACCCATGTTGCAACAACAGGCGCCGCCCGTAAAAGCGAAGGCCTAAATACACCTGCGCCGGCTGTTAATAACAGCGATAATCCGTTTGCTACAATTCAGCCAAAACAAAACAACACTGTTATTGCCAACAACGCGCCCCCGGTTAAGCAGGACCCAACGGTTATCACAAAACCCGATCCGCAACACGTTGCAGTGGTTACCGCCCCGCCGGTAAATAACACTGATAACAGCCGAAGCAACGCGGCAGCAACCACTAAAACAAGTACCGTTATTGCACCGAAGCCCGCCAAAACCATTGATGATCTATTTAAAGGCGATCAGCCACAAATAGCACAGGTAAAGCCAAGTAATAAAGAGTTGAAAAAAGTAAACTTTAGCGTTTACGCCGCTACCTATATTAACTACGCCGAAGGCAGTGCCAACCAGGTAAACGCCGGAGCAGGTTTTACATCTGATATCCGTTTAGGTAAAAAAGTGAAGCTATCTACCGGTATATCGTTGGCGCAAAACACCTTAAGTTACGCCGGGCTGCCCCCGGTATCGGGCAATAACAACCGGGCCCTGGCCGCAGCGGCAAACCCAATTATTAAACAAGACAATCAATTTAGCGCCGCGGCATCTGTTGCCGAGTTAAAAAGCTCAAATGCCAGCCTGATTGGGCTTGATGTGCCTATCAACATTAAATACGAATTTAACCCCGATAAAAGCGATACTTATATATCGGCAGGGCTAAGTTCGGGTACGTTTATTGATGAGCGCTACACCTACCGCTACGCTTACCGTAACAATACACTTGGTGGGCCACCCGTTACCACACAAGACCAAACCACCAGCCAAAGCTTCAACAGCTTTTATTTCGGCAAAACGCTCAATCTGTCCTTTGGTACAGGTTTCGCGGTGGGCAAAACAAACAGGCTGGTTATAGAGCCATTTGTGAAATACCCGCTTGGCGGCATGGGCTCGCAGGCCATCCATTTTGGTGCTGGCGGTATTAACCTTAAATTCAATTTTAAAGCAACTAAAAAATGAAGAAACTCTTATTAAGTTTAGCTTGCCTGCTTGCGGGTACAAGCCTGTATGCCCAAAAACTGGAAGTTACAGCAGGTGCATACGCAGGCTTAATGAGGTTTAGCGGCAAGTCGGCCGAAGCGTCTTCTACAATGTTGGTCAGCACAAACAGTGCAGTAAATTACTCCTATACCAATAACCCCTATGGCAGTAAGTTGGGGTTTGGTTATGGCATCAACGGGCAGGCACAACTGGTAGGCAAAGCAGGCTTTATTGTAGGCCTGCAATTGGCATACGAACAGTTAAAAAGTAAAATTGATGTAAATCAGGTGTTTCTGTACAACCCGGTGAGCAGCAG
The DNA here is from genome assembly GCA_965649995.1 of uncultured Mucilaginibacter sp. Taxonomy (GTDB): domain Bacteria; phylum Bacteroidota; class Bacteroidia; order Sphingobacteriales; family Sphingobacteriaceae; genus Mucilaginibacter. The sequence goes on along the minus strand of CBFGNE010000351.1, from coordinate 953 downwards.
CACAAACGGGCAAACTTTAGCGGCCGAGGGCAGTACGGGTTTAAAAAGCAATATCATTAATGTTAACCCGTACCTTGGGTACCGTATACTAATTGCCAAAGTAAAGCTGGATATTTTAGCGGGCGCCGATATGGGTTACATTAGCAGCACGCAGGAAAAAGGCGTAGCCCATGCCAACGATGGCAAAACCTACACCACCAGCATGGACCGCACCGGTATAAAAGAAGATTACCGGCTGCGTGTTGGCATTGCTGCGGGTTTAAACAAGTTTACCTTTAACGCCAGTTACGCCAACGGCATATCTAACTACATGGCGGATTACTTAGGCGGCGACAAGCCCAATGCACATACCAAGGTAATAAGATTGGGGCTTGGGTACAGGATATTTTAGAGAGAAATTACGGATAAAGAAAGTTAAGGACTAATATCGAACACCCAACACCGAATGTTGAATAATGAAGGTAAAAACTTCGGAGTTCGAAATTGGGTATTCGATATTACTTTATTGAATACAGTCTGGCTCCCCTTACTACTTAAACCTTATCGCCCTTACCGGCGATATCCGGGTTACCAGCATACTGGGTACAATAAGCACCAGCAGGCAAACCATAAGCGTACCTACGTTAAGCAACACCACGTCCAGCAGTTCAATCTGGATAGGTACAAAGGTCATATAATAACTGCCAGGGTCCAGCGTAAAAAAATGGGTGCTTTGCTGAAAGTAGCCCACGCCCAATCCCAGTGCATTACCAAGCAACAGCCCTACGCCTATTAAATAAGCCGCATTGTACAAAAAAACCTTTTGTATAACCCAGTTGCGCGCGCCCATGGCCTTTAGCATGCCTATCATCGCCGTTCGCTCCAATATCATAATAAGCAGTGCAGATATCATGTTGATCACCGCAACTTCCGTCATCAGCACCAGCATCACTAACGTGTTTACATCCAGCAGC
>CBFGNE010000350.1:0-4856 GCA_965649995.1 uncultured Mucilaginibacter sp. | reverse complement strand
GTGGTGGCCATGCAGTCGGGTATAAACCATCAACTATTTTCGGATAGCGGCTTCCCTGCCCTCGGCGAACGCATCAGCGGACATTGGCTGGGCGGTATTTTAGCGGCGGGTGGTATGGCGAGCACATTGGGCATTTATGCGGCTGTGTTGCTCTCCGTATCGCGCGTGCCCAAAGCAATGGCGGATGACGGGCTGCTGCCCAAACGCCTTAATATTTTGCACTCCCGTTTCCGTACGCCGTATGTATCCATCATTCTGTGTTCTATCGTAGTAAGCTTTATGATACTTTGGCCGCTGGCAGAACTGCTTATTATTGATGTTACCGTTTACGGTGCGGGATTATCGTTAGAGTACATCTCCGTTATCCGCCTGCGCATTACCGAGCCGGACCGGGTACGCCCGTTCAAGATCCCTCTTGGCGTGGCCGGGCTTTGTATTGCCGCCTTGCTGCCATTCGGGGTTTACTTTATTGCGCTGGCAGGTGCCTTTGCATCCGAAGGCGGCGGCATAAAGGCAGCGCTGTTTGCCATTGCGGTGTTATCTACTGCGGAGCTATTTTGGCAAGTGGTGTGTTGGCGGAAACCGCATTTTAGGAGGCATAGGTAATCTGCCAATCGTTTAATCTCCTCATCCCAAAACCCTTCCCCGTTTTATTGGTTATATCCGGTACTAAATTGCTGTACTTATGAGGTCTATATGGAAAGGTTCGCTTGGGTTTGGGCTGGTTAGTATACCGGTTAAACTATATTCTGCCGTGCAGAAAAGCACGCTGGATTTGGATATGCTTGATGGGCGCGACCATGCCCGTATCCGCTTTCAGAGGGTGAACGAGAATACCAAAAAGGAAGTGCCATATGATAAAATTGTAAAGGGCTACAAGCTGAACGATGATTACGTAGTGGTGGATGCCAAAGATTTTGAAGACGCCGCGCCCGAAAAAAGCAAAGTGATAGAAATTGAAAGCTTTGTAGAACTGGCGGATGTAAACCCCATGTTTTACGAAACCAGCTACTACACCGAGCCCGATACCAAAAACAACAAGGCCTATGCCCTGCTGCTGAAAGCCCTGCAGCAATCAAAAAAAGCCGGGCTTGCCCGTTTTGTGCTGCGCAGTACCGAAAGCCTCTGCATTGTACACCCGCAAAAAAATGTGCTGGTGGTTACCCGCATCCGTTTTGGCCAGGAAATCCGCGATACCGAGGACCTCAACATTGCCGATGATGTAACCGTAAGCAAAAAAGAACTGGACGTGGGCCTTGCCCTGGTTAATCAATATGCCGAGGATTTTGATGTATCGAAATATAAGGATGAGTATAATGATGAGTTATTGAAGATCATCCACGCCAAAGCTAAAGGTAAGCGCGCCACCGTTAAAAAGCTTAAACCGCATAAGGCTACTGGCGATGACCTTTACGAACAGTTGATGAGCAGCTTGAAAGTGAAGAAGGGGGCGTAAGTATTCGATTTTAACCCGACATATCCGATAGTAAACAATCGTTCTAATTAAATAATTAAATAACAACTAAAACTTATTGCAAATTGCTGGGTTATATAGGTATAAACAAAACTCAAAAAATATACTACCATGGCAACTACAAAAACAGCATCGAGCACAAAAAAAACACCCGAAACAACCGATGTGGTTGAAGATTCGGCATTAAATGAATTATTTTTAGATGAACTGAAGGACATTTACTGGGCAGAAAAGCACCTGGTAAAAGCGTTACCAAAAATGGTAAAAGCGGCAACTTCTGATGAACTGAAAAACGCGATACAAACCCACATCGCCGAAACCGAAAACCACGTTACCCGCCTGGAAAGCGTCTTTGAATCGATAGATGAAAAAGCCGTAGCGGTAAAATGCGAAGCGATGGCAGGTTTACTGAAAGAAGCCGATGAAATTGTAAGCGAAACCGAAAAAGGCACCTTAACCCGCGATGCCGGCATTATATCAGCCGCGCAAAAAGTGGAGCATTACGAAATCGCATCATACGGAACCTTACGCACTTTAGCCCTTACATTGGGTTACAGCGAAGCTGCGGACCTGCTGCAAGCTACGCTTGACGAAGAAAAAAATTGCGACGGTTTGCTTACCCAAATAGCAGAAGCTGGTATTAACGAAACCGCGAAGACGGAAAAAGAGTAATTGTGCATATTTAGAATAGTGATTAGTGAGGGCCGCCCAATGAGGCGGCCCTTTTTTGTTCAAAAAAAAATTGAACTGGTGTAACGGATACACTATTGCTTTCGTCAAGGTAATCAAAATGTTGCAAAGCATAGGTACCATGCAAGGCGCGTTTAATAACATACATCTATTCACAATTTACAAAACAGGCTTGGCCTTATCAATTTTTACAGAACATGAAAAAGTACATTTTATCACTAATTGCAATAAGCACCATATCATTCAGTGCATGCAGAAAAGGCGATGCTAACAAAGCCGACGATAACGCAACCGGCGCTTACCAGCCATTCACAACCGGCTCTACCTGGAGCTACCGCAACGAAACCGAGTCTGTGCCCGGGTTAGCTTCTGCTGCAGAGGCGGATATAGACACCACCGTGAATACCATGACCGACGCAACTAAAGTTTACAATGGCAAAATCTTTCATAAACTTATATCGGTTACCGGTATAGAAACCGAAAGCACTTATTTTGGATTTACCAACCATATTTATTACAACCACAGCTTTAATGAAGATGCCGACGCTGAGCTTGAACTGCCTTACCTTAACGAAGAAACGGCAGTCAATGGCACCTGGGTTACTCCGTTGTTAGTAGAAGGAGCCCCTGACTCGCAGTTATTAGGCACTATCGTCGAAAAAAACATCAGCAAACCCATCCTCGGAAAAACCTATAACAACGTTGTTCATTCTAAGCTGGAGCTCCAAAGCAAAATTGGCGGCACTTTTACAACCATTTTTTCCTTTGATTTTTATGTCGCCAAAAATATAGGCGTGGTGGGTATTTACACCAGCTACAATGGCACCCAGTTTGCTAAGTCGGAATTGATTAGTTACAGCATAAAATAATATCCCCGAACAAGCATAGCCTACTTATTAACAGATAGGTAAAAAAATTTCTATTGTACAAAAAAGCATAATTTTTTACTGGTCCCGTAGTGTTTTAAGGACTATATAATGCCCAACCTTCTCACAAAAAGTTGGGCATTGCTTTTGTATTGGTATCTTTGCGCAAACTGGCAAATTACATGCTTGGCTGAAGTTTTTAGTTCGGCAAAGGAAAAGAGCCCGGTTAACGTACATATTAATAACCTATGAATAAAAGCGTACTTATATTTTTTGCTTTGATAGCGGTACTTGCACAAGGGTGTAAATTAGATCCGCCTATTTTTGGCCCGCCGCCAAAAGAAGATTGGTCGGCCAGTTTCCAGCCATTGGGTACGGGCACTTTTTGGAAATACGTTACCGTTAAGGAAGGCGAAGAGCCCGATTCATCAACACTCACTGTAACCGGCGAACAGCCTATTATAAACGACAGCCTTTACCACACCATATTTAGCATCAGCAAAAAAAACGCAGGCAACGGGTTTGTGTATGTTGATAGCAACATGATCAAAGCAAGGCTTTTTTACGCCGAATATAACGACAATATTGATTTTCAATATTACAATATGACCGCACCGGTGGGCGGCACCTGGACCGATAAGATAACCGATAGCGGCACCTTAGAAGGCTACCCCGCCCGGGTTGTTGGCACCATGGTAGCTGTTAACACTACCAAAGTAGTTAATGGCATTACCTTCCCCAGGGTAACGCATACGCGTATGCTGCTTCAACAGAATAAGGGCAGCGGTTTTACCACTTTCATAACGTTTGATTATTATATACAGATGGGCGTTGGCGTAATAGAAACTACCGGCATAAAATCCGACGGTACCGATATGGGCAGGGTATCTATTTATGCATACGATATTAAGAGCAACGATATAATTAAATACGTCAAGTAATTATTACCATACAGTTAAGCAATATTTTCATATATTTAGCTGTATGAAGAAGCCTCTACTTTCCCTTGTTGCGCTGGCGCTGTTGTTTAGCCAGAGCTGTAAACTTGATGCGCCCGAAATTGAGACAAACGGCACAGGCCCTTCGGCGCAATCTGATAGCTACCTGCCCCTAACAACCGGCACCTTTTGGAAATACAACAATGTAATATCCGGCATGGCACCGGATACCGTTACTATTAAGGTAACCGGCGAAACCACCACAGTAAACGGCAGGCTATACCACAATATTACCAGCACCTCAAAAGCACACGGTTCCACAGCCGGACTATATTATTACGGCAACCACATTGCAGTGCTAAGGGCCAACACCGTTGTAGCCGGGCTTACCTTAGATTTTCAGTTCCTTAACGATACCACTGCAGTAGGCCACACCTGGACAACCAGGCCAACCGATAATGGCTTGATTAACGGCGTACCCGGCAGGCTTACCGGCAAGGTAATAGAAAAAGGCGTAAGCAAAATAATAGGCGGCCATACCTTTAATGATATTATAAACACCCAGATAGACCTTGAATATGACCTGCTTGGCACCGGTTTTGAAAGCTACGGCACTTACCATTTCTTTGTGGCCAAGGGTATAGGGCTGATAGAAATCGATAGTGAGGCCTTCGGTGCCGAAATTGGCAAAGAACGCATTATAGATTATAGCATTAAATAGGGTTGGTGAATGGTGATACAACTGTAAACTTTGCCTAACAATAAAAGAGCGATGGATTATGGCCCATCGCTCTTTTTTATGGGTTTTTTTTTTGGTTTTTTTTTGGCATTTTTTGAACATGTTTTTGCACCAACACGGGGGTTGGGTGTGGGGGAGGGGTTTTTCTG
>CBFGNE010000349.1:0-4856 GCA_965649995.1 uncultured Mucilaginibacter sp. | reverse complement strand
CATAAGGGGGATAAGCGAAAGGCTTAGCAAAAATAAAAAAGGCTTGGCTTGTGCAACAACTGCCGGCGATTGATGCAACCCATCTATAAACGCTAAAACGCCAAAATAAATAGCAGCAAATAAAACCACACCAGCTATTATGTTTAGCAATAAGCTGTTGGAGAGCAGCTTGCTGCACTCCTTATAATCGCCACGGCCGTTGTTTTGGGCAATGAGGGGCGTAATGCCATAACTGATACCGATACCCACCACCAACGGTACCAAAAACAAGCTGCTAACTAATGATACTGCCGCTAATGAAGTTGTGCCGGCGAAGTGCCCAACAATAACCGAATCGGACACCTGCACTAGCGTATGCCCCAATTGCGATATAACCACAGGGATAGCCAGTTTAAGGCTGTCCTTATAGTAGTGCTTGTATTTGTGATAAGTAGTTATCATTATTTTAGGGTGGCAAAAATAATGATATTGTTGACACGGAAAGCCGCATTTGAGAGCTTAAACGCGAAATTGACACAGGGCAAGTATTATCTTATACAAACTAATTAGTTTACCTGTAGCGGTTAGGGCTTAAAATCAAGGGATCACTTTATTTAACCTGAACTCATCAAATAGCTCGAAAAACATTTTTTCTGTATCTACAAAATCATGGAACCCAAAGCGCCTTGCCTTTGAACCATCGCCCAGGAAGTCATAATCCCATGAAAATACAAAATCACCGAATCCCCAGGAAGACACCTGTTCGTAGTCATGCTTCGCCAGTCCGTATTTTTCTTGTATATTTTTCCATAGCGGGGCTTTATCTGCCATTACAGTTTGTAATTGCATTTGTAAGGGCGGGGCTGTTTCCAAGTTAAAATACCCGGCTATTTTCGGCCACATTTCGTTCCAGCGGAATAGGTCTCCATTAGTGATATTGAACGCCTGATTAGCACATTGAGGGGTGGTAGCGGCCCACACTGTCGCTTTAGCCAATAATGCGGCATCAGTCATTTCCATAAGCTTGTCATAAGCGCCCGGTTTGCCGGGAAAGCGCAAGGGGAGCCCCAATTCTTTAGAAATGGATGCGTAAACAGCAATCACCAGTGCAAGGTTCATTGGGTTGCCCAATGCCGTACCGCCCACTACTGATGGCCGGATGGCCGACCAGTTCCAGGCTTTACCCTTTTGTTTTCTTTCCAGGTAATCCTGCTGATCTACATTAAACTCGGGCGGCATATGCCCGGCGTCGCTTTCCCTGGCGGGTGTTTTAAACGGCCCTAAATGCGCGCCATACACTTTGTAGCCCTGCATTAGGCTGATATGTTGTAAACCCGGCGCTATGGGTTCAACGGCCTCTACCACGTTCACCAGCATAGCCAGGTTGGGTAGTACCAATTCAGCCCAACCCGCGCGATCCTGGTAAGCGGCATAAAATATATGGGTGATACCACTGAGGGTATTCAGTCGTTCCCGGCAACTCTCGGGGTCGAGCAGGTCAACCGCTATATAGCTAATCTGCTTGGTGTTTTTCCCTCCGCGGCGGGAAAGACCAACAATATTCCAGTTGGGTAATGTTGATAGATAACTGATGAGGTTAGTGCCGATGACGCCGTTGGCGCCGACTACGAGCGCAGTATTAACAGGTATGGTTTTCATAATTAATTTTATAATTCAAAGTTGAGGGTAAAGGCGGCTGAAGTAATTGTACAAAAACGCTAATTTTTTGTATCTTTCTGCTATGAAGCGTTACCGTCAGTTCAATCCCGTAATGATTTCGGATTTTGAGGCCAGCCAATGGCAGCACCCGGTTCATAACCATAACCATTATGAGCTTATTTATATAAAAAAGGGATCGGGTAGCCATCATATCAATAAGGAAACTGTGCCCTATGAAGCAGGTGCGGTGTTCTTTTTAGGTCCTGAAGAGGAGCATTATTTTGAGATTGAACGAGCTACGCGTTTCATTTACCTGAAGTTTACCGATGGCTATTTGCACCAGGAGGATAGTGCGGACCGCTACTGGGTTCAGCAATTGGAGTACCTGACTAAAAATAAGGAAGCACGCTTAACTAATTTTAGGCTAAATGCTGCCGACCAACATACCGTCGACCTGCTATTTGAGGTAATTGTTTCGCTTAAAGACGGCACCGGGAAAAATGAACGGTTGATATGGCTGCAAGTATTGGCATTAGCTGCACTGCTAAAGAGAAACCTGCCCGAGATTGAACCTAACCTGCTACATGGCCGGAATATGCAGGCCATATTCTGCTACATCCATGAACACATTTACACCCCGGATAAATTAAAAGCGGCTGTTATGGCGGGTCATTTTAAAACATCGGCAGATTATATTGGCCCTTATTTTAAACGGAACGCCGGTATTACCTTACGGGAGTACATCCGCAATTACCGCAAAAGCCTGATGTTGAAACGAATAGAAAGTGGTAATTACAGCTTAAAGCAAATTGCCGCCGAGTTTGCCCTAACTGATGAAAGCCACGTGAGCAAGCTGATAAAATAACTGTTATTTAAAATTTCCGCTCAGCTCGCGGTATAAAACTCTTCCTTTTCAGTAGTGTGCACACGGATAACACCGGTTAGCACCAGGTTTACCAGGATGCGCTGGGCGCGGCGGCGGCCAATATTAAGCAACTCGCAAAATTGTTTAATATTGATGCGCTCGGATTTATCAAGGTGCTCCAGCAGGGCTTTTTCTTTGGATGAATATTCTATTAGTACACCCTGATCACTTGATGAATGCTTTAACACATCCACCACAATTTTACTGGCCAATACACTTTTATCTTTTACACGGATGTACACCCACCATTTACCATCCTCGGCAAGCGAGTAATGGGGTTTTTCTGCGCTCTGGGGGATATCAACAACCACTACCAGTTTATCGTCCCAATAAATTTCTTCAAAAATGGGTTCCAGGGCTGGTCGGCAGTAAAAATGAGCTGCTTTCGTGATCATATAGCGCTCTTCATCTTCGGCTTTTACGCCTTTTATCGTACCATCATCCAATACGCCTATGAGGAGCCTGCCGCCAACATTATTGGCAAAGGATACCATAGTTTTTGCTATCTTTTCGCAACTGGTAATTGTTTTCTTAAAATCGAGAGATACGCCTTCACCCTCAAAGATCTGTCGTTTTAAATTCATGTTCGGTATTTTAATCCGCTTTGTAAGGCGTATGTATTTGCATCCAGTTTTCGGGTTTATTGATGGGAACGAAGCCAAACTGGCGGTAAAGGCCGTGCGCATCAGCCGTTGCCAAACTCCACCTGCGTAATCCCAGTAAATCGGGATGCGCCAATATGGTTTGCATCATCCATTTAGACAAGCCGATTCCCCGGTGCGCATCGAGCACAAAAACATCACATAGGTAGGCGAACGTAGCTTTATCAGTAATTATGCGCGCCAGCCCAACCTGTGCATTGTTATGGTACAATCCAAAGCACACAGAGTTTTCCAAAGCTATCTTTAACTTTTCCACAGCCATACCCTTCGCCCAATAGGTTGTAGTAAGATAGCCATATATTACGTCAAAATCAAGCTTTGTTTTGTCTAAAGATATTTCATAGCCTTTTTCCAGGAAGGCGGCTTCGTTCATAAAAACGGGCATGACATTCTATATTAACGTTTTGGGCAGGTCGAGGTCGCGTATGTATACTTCGGCCATAAGCGAGGCACATACTTCGCCCGCTGTGTTGTAAATTTCAATTGGAAATACCTTCTCATATTTCCCGGTTATTAATAACGTTTCTTTTGCCTCAGCAATATTGGCGTCGCTTATTTTTATTTCGAAAAACAGATTACTTAAAGCAGGTTTTAAAAAATCAATTTTAGCAGATTTAGACCAAATAGCCAAGCGCCTTTTGCCATCCGGATTTAATATTTGATGGAATAGAACCGGATAAAAAGGGTCGGCCGCAGCAAATATAGTCCCCCCGAAGATAGAGCCGTTGTAGTTTTTGTTGAGCAGGCTTTTGCTAACTTTTACGCTAACGCCGGTGAAACCTTTATCCAACCCCAATACCCAAATACGCTGTAGCAGGAGGGGAGGGTAGAGACGCATAAGCCATTTCAACGAATTTTCTGATACAACCATCACCGTTAAATATCAGGAAAATATCGGGCAATAAAAGGGTTTTACAACAAGATTATTACTGTTTATGATACTGTGTTTACCCATTTAGGAGAAGAAAATTAAAACAACTTCTGTAACAGGGCGTTTAATTACCAGTACTAAGTTAAAATACGTCAACTCAAAACTTATATCTATTATGAAAAAGCAAATTTTAAGTTTCGCCTTAGTCGCGACAATGATCGGATCGATTGCAGCGGGCTGCAGTTCCGAAAAGAAAGCAAGCGATGGTTCTGACAGCACCAAAACAGATTCGACAGCTGTGATGAGCACACCAACAACTACAACCGATACCGCCAAAACCGATACCGCGAAAAGAGACACCACTAAAAAGGTTCCTCAATAATAGCCGGTTATACAAAGATAAAAAGGGAGTAGAAAAGTAATTTCTACTCCCTTTTTGTTTTACTTATAATAGCTTTAACGTCGATTCTAAGCTTAGAAAGCAGCCTTAATTACACCGCCGTCAACCCGCAGGGTGGCGCCGTTTGTAGCCGCCGCCAGAGGACTGGAGATATAAGCCACCATATTTGCAATTTCTTCGGTTGTTATAAAGCGTTTTAATAGTGATGTGCCGCGCATATTGGTAAAAAATTCTTTTTCCATCTCCGCATCTGTAAAGCCTTGTTCTTTGGCTACCGCTTTAATAAACTCGGCGGCACCTTCAGATGCAGTTGGGCCGGGGAGTACGGTGTTTACCGTTACCCCGGTGTTTGCAGTAAGT
>CBFGNE010000348.1:0-4871 GCA_965649995.1 uncultured Mucilaginibacter sp. | reverse complement strand
ATGCCTTAATAACGGCCGCGAAAAATGGCAAAAAGGTTAGGGTATTGGTAGAGCTTAAAGCCCGGTTTGATGAGGCCAATAATATAAAATGGGCAAAAAAAATGAAAGCTGCAGGTGTAGACATCATTTACAGCGTAACTGCCCTAAAAGTACATGCAAAAATAGCGCTGGTAAAAACCCGTAAAAACGGGCGTATAGCATATTCCGGATTGCTTGCAACCGGTAACTTTAACGAAGGTACCGCCCGGTTTTATACCGATCACATCCTGCTCACTACCAACCACAGCCTGCTGCGCGAGGTGGAGTTGCTGTTTATATTCCTATCCAAACGCGAAAAGCCATCGAAAGACAACCATATCGATTTTAAGCATATACTGGTAGCCCAGTTTAACCTGCAGCAACGGTTTTTAGAACTGATAGATAGGGAAATAGCCTTTGCCCGGCAAGGGTTGCCGGCAAGCATCATTATAAAAATGAACAACCTGGAAGAGCAGGTGATGATAAAAAAATTATATGAGGCATCACAGGCCGGGGTTGCTGTATCGCTTATCATCCGCGGTATTTGCTGCCTGATACCGGGCGTGGCAGGCAAGAGCGAAAATATTACCGTAAAACGGATCGTAGACCGTTACCTGGAGCATGGGCGGGTGTTTATCTTTAATAACAATGGCGAAAAGGAAATATTTATGGGTTCGGCAGATTGGATGAACCGTAATATTTACCACCGCATAGAGGTTTGCTTCCCGGTGCTTGATGAGGCCATAAAACTGCAATTAGAAGAAATAATTGCGTTCCAGCTAAACGATAATGTGCAGGCGGTGTTGTTAGATGAGCAACTGCAAAATATTAAGCCGGAATTAACCGGTCCGCAGGTACGGTCGCAACAGGCCATTTACCGGTATTTAAGCGATAAACAGGTTGTTTTAACAAAAGCATTATGAAAAAATTAGCCGTTTTATTTTCTGTAGTAGTAATTGGTATCGTAGCAGTATCGTGCCGCGGGGGGGATGGTAAGAGTAAAAAAGGTAAGCACGAAAAAGAAGAGAGCGAGGCAGCGGTTGCCTTAAGCCCACCCGGATACGATTTGAGCAACCCCGTGGAGTATGCGATGCCGCACGATTTGCTCGAGATCTCCGGCATAGCGTTTAATAAAGGCGATGATAATGTTATTTATGCCGAACAGGACGAAGACGGCAATATCTATTACCTGCACCCGGGCGATAAAACATCAAAAAGTGCTAAATTTGGTAAACACGGCGATTACGAAGATGTTGCCATTGGCAATGGCCAGGCAGTTATCCTCCGCAGCGATGGCGAGTTTCATAGCTTCCCCTTAAAAGAGGTGGCAAGCGGGCAAATACAAAGCCAAAAAGTGAAACACCTGATGCCTGTTGGTGAATACGAGGCCATGCACTATGATAACGATACAAAAAAGTTGTATGTGTTGTGCAAGCAATGCGATATTGATAAATCGTCGAATAATAATACAGGTTACGTGTTCGATCTGGGCGCAGATGGCACTATTGCAAAAACCGGCGATTTTAACGTCTCGGTAACCGATGCTGGCGATGGCGGTAAAAAGAAAAAATTTAAGTTCCGCCCCTCGGCAATGGCAAAAAACCCGTTGACGAAAGAGTGGTTTATACTTTCATCTATCAACAAACTGCTGGTAGTGACAGATGACAAATGGAACGAGAAGGCCAGCTTCCCGTTAAAGGGCTTTTTACAGCCCGAGGGGATGGCATTCGATAGCAAAGGCAACCTGTATATATCAAACGAAGGCGATGAAATAGCAAGCGGAAATATATTGCTTTTTAAATACGCCAAACCCAAATAGCCGATACCCGGTGGCTTGTTCAACGCCGGATAACATACTTAATACCCCGTACCTATGCGTAAGAACCTACTTATCCTCTCCGCAATTTTTGCCACTGCTACGGCAGCCTATGCGCAACAAACAACCGTCCAGGAACTGCCCGAGCCAAAGTTTAAGGATAGCGTTGTAATAAAGGTGCATCCATCATACAACGATGTAACCGGCGCACACCGCTGGCTTTTTGGCGAAAACTACCGTAAGGAATGGGCAATGCCCGTTAAGCTGCCCATCATTAAAATAAGCCAGGTTTATGGCGGCCTCACGCCGGATAAGGAAGGCGGGGGCTACCAGTCGAAATCGTTAAGGCTTAAGGATAAACAAGGCCGCGAGTGGGTGATACGCAGCGTAGAGAAATCTCCGGATAAACTGCTCCCGCCAAATTTTGCAGGCACTTTTGCGGTCGACTGGCTGGACGATGCCATTAGCGGGCAACACCCATTTTCGGCACTGATAGTTGGCCCTATGGCCGAGGCAGCGAATGTGCCGCACTCCAACCCCGTTATTGGGCTTGTGGCCGATGAAGAAGCTTTGGGCAAATACCGTAAAAAGTTTGCCAATACCATTTGCCTGCTGGAAGAACGCGAACCGGGGGGCGAATCGGACAATACCCCAAAAGCTTTAGGCAAGCTTATAGAAGATAACGACAACCATTTTGATGGGGAAGCATTTTTGCGGGCACGGTTGCTTGATTTGCTGGTGGCCGATTGGGACAGGCACGAAGACCAATGGCGCTGGCTGGACAGGCAAAAAGGAAACGGCAAGATGTACATCGGCGTTCCGCGCGACCGCGACCAGGTATTGCACGTTGCACAGGGGCTATTCCCGAGCATCGCGTCGCTGCCCTTTATCAGCCCTGCTATCGATAATTTTAGCGGCGAGATCCCCCGGGTAAAGTACTCCATTTTTAAAACACGCTTTATAAAGCCTTATACAGATGCGCAGATATCTTATGAAGATTGGATGCGTATTACCAACCAGTTTATTGCTGCCGAAACAGATGCCGTGCTGGAAGCAGGCTTACGCAAAATGCCTGTTGAGGCTTATAATATACGCCACGATGAATTGCTTGCCGAACTGAAACAGCGCCGCGATAATATCCCGAAGGCGATGGATGAGTATTACCGTTTTATAAACCGGTTGGTTGATATCCGCACCAGCGATAAAAACGAGCAGGTAACCATTACCGATGCGCCGGACAATGGCATGCGGGTGTTCATCCAAAAAATATCCAAAGAAGGTAAGCCGGGCGATACTTTGTTGGATATAGTGTACAAGCCCGAGATCACCAAAGAGATCAGGCTGTTCGTTTCCGGCGGGGACGACCATGTTATCATTAACGCGCCAACATCGCCTATAAACCTGCGCGTGGTAGGCGGAAAGGGCAATAAAATTTACGAGGGTATAAAATCTAACGGCAGGGTGAAGCTATATGATAAGCCCGACAGCCTTAAATTTATCGGCGACGAAAGCATATTCCGCAAGCGTTTATCGAGGGACACTTTTAATACTAAGTTTATACCTACATACCCTTACAACGTTTGGATGCCATTGGCAACAGCTGCGCTTAACGTTGACGATGGTTTTATGCTGGGGGCAGGTTTTAAATACACTAAATATGATGGGTTTCGCAAACTGCCCTACACCAGCGTACAGCAATTGCTGATAAGCCATTCTTTTTCTACCGATGCTTACCGCATAAGGTATAGCGGCGAGTGGATACATGCTTTCGGCAAGGCCGATCTATTGATCAAATCATTTATACAGGCACCGGATAATACCCAAAACTTTTTTGGTTTTGGCAATGGCACGCCACTGGTAAAAGGCCCCGGTTACAGGCGGTTTTACCGTACCCGGTTTGATACCTACCAGTTTGACCCCGCCCTGCGCTGGAGAATGGACAGTACAAAAAGCATTAGTGTAGGCCCCTCATTTCAATACTATCATTTCGGGGCGGATGATAATGTCGGGCGATTGATCACCTTCCCGCCGCTTATTAATTCTTACGATAGCCTCATCGTAGATAAGGATAAAGTTCACGTGGGGCTGGCGGTAAATTACACCGACGATAGCCGGAAGGGCGGCATTTTCCCTAACGACGGGCATTTGTTTACCGTTAGCTTAACCGGTTACCGGGGAGCTAATGGCTATTCGGCATCTTACGGGCAATTGCGTTCGGAGTATACGTTTTATAAAAAACTAACCAGCCACGGTGCGCTGGTAGTTACCGATAGGATAGGCGGCGGCGTTACCGTTGGCCGCCCCGCTTTTTACCAGGGCATGTTTTTGGGCGGGCAGGGCAACCTGCTGGGCTATTTGCAAAACCGCTTTGCCGGTAAACACATGGTGTATAACAACCTGCAGGCACGGTTAAAGCTCGCCAACATACGCGGCTATTTACTGCCGGGGCAATTAGGCATCAGCGGCTTTTACGACGTTGGCCGGGTATGGGCCAATAATTATAACAGTGGTGGCCTGCATCAGGGCGTAGGCGGGGGTGCTTACTTTTCGCCCGCGGCGCTCATTGTAGTGCAGGTGTTGATGGGGCACTCGGTGGAGGGTTGGTACCCGTATGTGTCGATGAATTTCAGGTTGTAATTTGCCTGAACTCGAATTCTGCCGGCTCTTAAAATCGTTTAAGAGCCGCGTCAAATTGAAAAAATTGCAGATCGAAGGGGCTGTCTTTTATTAATGAAAGATGCACCAATTTTCACAGATTTTCACAGATTTTTGAAGATTTTCGCCGATTTCCGCAATCGCCAAAACAGCTGTACGAAACTGTACGAACTTGTACGAAACTGTACGAACTTGTGCGAAACTGTACGAATCTCCCGAAAATTTGTACGAACTGTACGAATTTGTACGAACTGTACGGATCGTACAAATTGTGCTAAAGCAAATGGTTTTAAAGCCGGTGTTGCTTCTCTTAACCTACATTAACTTTCCGTTTTAACCTACATTAAGTTGAAATGCTGTGTTTATCCCGACATTTGATATC
>CBFGNE010000347.1:0-4878 GCA_965649995.1 uncultured Mucilaginibacter sp. | reverse complement strand
ACATCCCGTTAATTGGAAAATCTGTATTTACCCATTCGCAGGTTAGGCCATCAGGATAGCTTGCTATCGAATCTGTGGTGCTTGTGCTGCTCCCGCCCCGGTCTGTTACGCCTGCTACAGGCGTTACCCAGTGCGTGTCATTATCGGTATTGGTGTTTTTAGCCAATACCTGCCCGGTTGTTCCACCAGTTGGTACACCTGCCCCCGGCGGCCCTTGTGTGCCGGTTGCACCCGTTGCACCTGTTGGCCCAGTAGCCCCGGTAGGCCCCGTTGCGCCTGTGGCTCCGGCTGGTCCGGCCGGCCCTGCGGGACCCGGATCTCCGTCATCGCCTTTTTCTCCCTGTTCGCCTACTAATGATACCCCGGCACCCCAAACGCCGGCAGTTTTTGGGCCAAATAGCATCAGCGTATTGGTATTGATATAAAAATCGCCGTTTGCGCCGGTACCGGTATTAGAAGGGTTGGATGTGCCACTCTGCACAGTTTTACCGTTTAGCCCCGTGTCGCCGGTATCACCTTTTTCGCCACGCGGTCCTTGCGGGCCGGTTTGCATAGAGAAGGCCTGCGACCATGCTCCCTCGCTTTTTAAATAAAAAACGCCGGTTAGGGTGTTGATATAGCTATCGGCATTTTTACCTGTACTTGTTGCAGGTAAACCGGCACCGTATAAAATGGTGCCGTCTGCGGCATTTGTTTGGGGCAGGGTAAATACAATGGCCCAGGTGCCCGATGTTTTTTGCGCAAATTGCCCTGTACCCGTGTTCAGGAACACATCTCCATTTTTGCCAGCCGTGTTTTGAGGCAGTTCGGCGCCAAAGGATATGATGGCGCCGGCCGATAAATTTGTGTTAAGGTATTGCAGTAGCGAACTGATGGAGAATTGATAATCTACACCATTGTTTACCAAAACAGAGATATCGGTTGCACTGATATCTGTTAATACAGGTAGTTCGCTTATTTTTTTATCCGTTGCCATAGTTTAAAAATTCATCGGTAAATGGTTGGTTGCTGTAGCTTTCTGCAGGGTAATTAAAGTCCGAACGGTCTACCGCGCGTATGCGTGGGCCCGGCTGCCTGCTACTTTTGTTTTTACGGTTATAATGCCATGCCGGGAACTGTTCCTGGTGATCCATTAGAAATCTTTCCGCTTCGTTGGCGTAAGCATTTGCGGTGCTGCGCTGTTGTTGTACCAGTTTCACTACCTCCTTTGCCGGTAATGCATCTGCATTTTCGTAACGTTTGGTAACCGGGCCTGTTGCGGTATAATGCACCGCATCGGCTTCTATAAAACGCGCAAACGTAAAATACGCCAAAACCGGCTGTAAGCCCTGGTGCAAAACAATGTTTAGCAGGTCTTTGTAATGCTGCGGCGCATCATCTTTTAGGTGGCCTTCGCTATCAAGGTTTTTTATCAGTTCATAATATAGCGCATACCCTAAAATTGGTTTCAGGTCCAGCTCCTGCGCTTTTTGGATAAAAACTTTTATCCGTTCGGGTTTTATATTAGCGGCAATATCCTCGTAGCGTTGCAAGGTCGCCGGGGTTATTAAGTTAAGCATAGCGGCGGGCCTCCAGGCCCCCTGAAGGGGGCGTTTTAAAATTTGTGTTCATTTTATTTAAGATTTTAGTTAGTAACTTGTCCATTAGAAGGCCTCCCTGCTGGTCGATAGGGTTAAGGCGAATTTTCGAAACTTGCAAATTCGTGTCTTGTCGCGCGCATATTTGACTCACCCCGACTACGCTACCGCTGGTCGACCCTCTGTTCGCAAGCGAAAAGAGGGTAAAAAAGAGCAAATATTCTTAATTTTCTCCCCCTCTCTGCGTAGCAGAGAATAATGACCTGGTTTTCCTTAACCCTCTTTACGAAGCAGCGAGGGTCGACGAACGATAGTGATGTCGGGGTGAGTCAACTCGCGACGCGACACGTATAACGCTACCCACACATGGCTTCCGCTTCGGCTTGTTTTAAGCCATAAGCGTAAACCAGCGTGGCAATTTTGCTTTCGGCAGAAATGGTTGATTGCAGAAGTTGGTTGATGGCGGCCCCCGCTTTTATTCCGATGGTGTCTTCTGCTACGTTTGCCGGCACGGGGATAATGGTCCAATTGCCTGTTGCATTAATATCGGTATAATAATGGCTGAATATCTCTTCCAGCGTTTCGCTCAATTCCAGCCTGTCGGGCGCGGTATTGTCGTTAAACTCATGGATAGCTTGTTTCTTTTCGCTGCCATTGCTCAACCCCGACGACTTTTCGGCATTGATCAACTCCTTCGGTATCGAAAATCCCTTAATTATCCTTGCTTCAACGGCGCGTTCGGTACTTTCAAAAAGCTTGTCGTTGTTCTGTATGGCATAGGGTTGAAACTCGGGCTTGGCGCTTTCGTCTTCGTACTCAATCACAATGATCTTCTGCGCGCTTTTTGCTCCCTGGAACGCGCCAAGGTCCATCTCCAACTGCGATGGCGTACCTCTCCCGTTGCCGGTATCCATACTGTTGTCGGCTTCTTCGCGGCGCGATTGCATAAACAACATGGTTGATGGCAGGAACCCGGTAGTTACCTCCCGGTTATTGAATATTTTGATGCCTGCTTCGGTTTCAAAATCTTCCCAAACGGAGTCGGCTTCCATCAGCGGGTAATCATCTACTTCGGGGTTAAAATAAAAAAGCTGCCCGTTGTATTTATCCCAACCGCCGGCTGCTTTAACTTGCTGTTTTATTGCGCTTTCATCGGGGTTGTATTTATCAAGGAAGGTGATTTTGCTTCGCATGATATTCTTCCAGGTTTTGCGCCCCCAATCGTTGTAAATGGCAAATTTGTTTGCGGTATTGGCATTGTCGGTATCGCCCATGCGGATGTCCTCAAACTTTACATAGTTTACAGATGCTATTTTATAGTTTGCGTTGTAGTTTACATGGATGCCAAATCCGCAAAACAAAGCTTTATCGGCAGCAATGGCTTTTAGCAATTTAGCCAGGGTGAGGCCTTTGTTATTTATCAACGTTTTCCCCAGCGCGGCATCCTCAAAACCGTTACCGGCGATAAATTTTGCCCGCTTGTTCCAGCAATCTTTAGCGGTGGGCGATTGTGCCACAAGTTCCAGCATACGCTGCGGATAGGCGTTATCCGTATCGTAGTTTAATATGCCGAAAGTTTGATTCGGCCTCACCCGTATGCGCCGTTCTATTTGTGGTAAGTAGGTTTTCATAATATTTGATTACACCGATTGTTTTTAATGATTACACCGATTTTGATGATCTGATTTGACCGATTTTGTTTTTTGGATTACACCGATTAGCTTTTGATTTCACCGATTTGATGATGTGATTACACCAATTCTTATTAAAGATTACACCGATTGTTTTGCTGGGTAATTCGCTTTCGCTTAGCTCTGCGCTTGGGGATTTTCGTTTCTTCCAGACTTTCGGACTTTCCGTCTTGCGGACCCGCGGCAAACAACCCTGCTATGTGTGGGTATCGTTGCAAATACCATTCGGCTTCTTCATCTGAAAGGTTATCGTTGCTGTGTACCGCCGGCGAGCCTGGCACAAACTGGTGCTTGCCCGGTTTTAAAATGTATTTTTTCATAAATTAGTCATTGAGTCATTGCTTCGCTTCATTGAGTCATTGCTTCGCCGTCATTAAGTCATTGCTTTGCAGTCATTAGGTACCAGCAACTTAATAATGACCCAATGACCCAATGATTCCCCTACACTACCAGTGCTTCCAATGCAGCAACAGTACTGGCATAGCTTGCATTGCCGCTTCCGGGGGCTATAGATACTGCGCGTGGGGGGTAAGGTTCCTTCAGTTTATCGGGGTTTGTTAATTTGATCTTGTAACCGCCGTCTAAAGTTTCGTCGGCGGCGTTGCGTTCTGCCTCGGTTACGATGAGGCCGTTCACTGCGCCGAATAACTCGATGGCCGAATCGCTGTCTTTATAGTTGTTTACCGCTATAGCGCGCACACGGCCGTAGCCCATGGCCATTAACTGGGCTTTAACATCTACCGATAAGCCGGCAATGTTAAAATCTATTTCTTCGGTATAGCGCGGGCCTACCTGGGTCTTGGCCAGCTTGCTCATAGTATTAAAACTGTTGTTGGTGCCCTCAAATTTGTAAACCTTGGCGCTGCCAACCGCGGTAAGGCCTGTGATGATGAGTGGGTTTGCTACATCGTAAGTTAAGGTGATATCATCCTGGTTAAAGATGTACACTACATCCTCTATACCCGATGTAATTGGCTCGTTTGTGCCCAGGCCAAAGCCTGCATTTATTTTGTTGTAGATTGACATGTTATTAAAAGTTAGAAAAGTTAGAGAGGTTAGAAAAGTTGGAAAGGTTGTGGAAGTTAGAGAGGTTGTAGAAGTTAGAAAGATTGAAAAAGTAGCAAGCTGTTAACCTTTTTAACCTTTCCCACTTTTTTAACTTCTCTAACCCTTTTTAACCCTATTACGCTGAAAGGTAAAACAGCTCGTTGGCGAATTTGAAGTTTACGGCGGCTTTCATGCGGGCCTTCATACGCACCACGTTATCGTTGGTGTAGGGCTTCATGTAAACGGTTGATAGTTCGGATGCATCGCCCAAAAGATCCACACCAAGGAACAAGTTGGAGGCACGGGCACCCAATATGGTGTTTGCCTGCCAGTGGTTCATCACCTGTAGCGGCAGCCCCAGGTAATCCATCTTCTTCATGTCGGTAAAGGCGTTGATAACGTTAAGCGCTTTGTTTGCTTGTGCCTGCGCGTAAGCGTACCCTACATGTAAAGGTATTTGCAGGTTAAAATCTTCCTGTATACGGTCTGCCGGGTCCAATTGGGCGTAAACGCTGCCTAAAACCTGTAGAACGTTGCTTACGTTGATGTAGTTTACGGTTGCC
>CBFGNE010000346.1:0-4885 GCA_965649995.1 uncultured Mucilaginibacter sp. | reverse complement strand
TAGCGAAGGAAGTTTACCCCGATGTGCATTTTTTAATGCTCACCGTTTTTGATGACGACGAGAAGCTTTTTGAGGCCATCAAAGCAGGGGCAAGCGGTTATTTATTGAAAGACGAGCGGGTATCCAACATTGTAAAGGCTATTACCGAAATTGTTTACGAAGGCGGGGTGCCCATGTCTCCGCGGATAGCCCGTAAGGCGCTGGCCATGCTCCGCAATACCTCCGACACGGTAGGACAACCCAACGAAGAAATAAATGATTGCGTACTCTCCCCGCGCGAACTCGAGATACTAAACAGAATTGTTGACGGGTTAAACTACACCCAAATAGGCGAGCGCCTCTTCATCAGCCCGCATACCGTACGCAAACACATTGCCAATATTTACGATAAGCTGCATGTATCCAATAAAGCATCAGCCATAAAAATTGCAATTCGGAAGAAGTGGTTTATTTAAGGGCCGCACAATTCTGAATCGGCACCAATAAAAAAAGCGCTCCTTGCGGAACGCTTTTAGTATCGTCGAGTATTTGATTTCGTTGGTAAATAAATTGTCCGGTACTTACACGACCAAATTTTCCATCCCGTATTGTTTCAATACATCGGCAGGTACGCCTACCCATTTGTTTGGTGAGTTACCTGCAAAGCCAAGGTCTTTTACGCCCATTTCTGTGGTAAAGAAACCGGTGGCTGTAAGGTCGCGCATACGGTTGAAAAACGCCACGCCCTGTTGCATTTCGGGTTTTGCTTTTTCAGGGTAGGCTATAAGGTCTACCAGTTCAGTTTGCTGCGCAGACGAACTTGCTACGAAAGTTTTGCCGTAACGATTGAGGCTCTGTACATCCAGCCAGCGTAAACCGCCGCGCATCGGCAATTGGTGGTCGGGTATATCTTTTACAATGAATTCTATAAACTCGGGTACCTTAGCATCAGATGCACTACCCGATTTATCATCTTTAGGGATAATTATATCTGCAAGTACCGTAATGGTAGCCATCTCGTGTTCGGTAAAGTATTTATCCGCCATCAGTTTCTTTTCCCGCTCTAGTTCGGCAGGCTGGCGGCCGGGCGTGCCTGCGGCGGCATCAGCAGCAGCTTCGGGGCTATTTTTATCAGGCGTTTTACAGGCTTCCAGCAATACAGTTGCCGATAGTGTGCCCAAGCCAAGTGCTTTTAGGGAGTCGCGTCTGTTCATGATGCGTTATACATTAAGTTTTTTACGTTGAGCCAAAATATATTCTGCGGTGCGCATGCTTAGGGCCAGGATTGTCCAGGTAGCATTTTTATCGCCCTGTTGCACAAATGGTGCTGCATCTACCACAAAAAGGTTTTTACAATCGTGCGCCTGGCAGTACTTGTTCAGTGCAGATTTCGATGGGTCGTTACCCATACGTACGGTACCTACCTCATGGATGATCTTTCCCGGAGCTTCCAGGCCGTAATTTGTTTCCGGGCCTTGCTTGGCGCCGTGTATGGCACCCATATTATGCAATACCTCCTCAAATGTATCCTGCATATGCTTGGCCTGGTTTATCTCGTCGTTGGTCCAGGTGTAGTTAAAACGCAATACGGGGATGCCGAATTTATCCACCACATTTGGGTCTATCTCGCAGTAATTTTCTTTTCGCGCAATAGCGGTACCGCGCCCGGCCATTCCTACCTGCGTGCCGTAAAAGCGGCGGTAATCATCTTTCAGCGAAGCGCCGTAGCCGCCTGCGTCTTTTGGTTTGCCATTCCTATCCGGAACGGCACCATTCATTTTATGCATGCCAAAGCCGAAACCGTACGACGGCATGTGTAAGCCGCCACCGTATTCGATGTGGTACCCACGCGGGAAATTCAGTTTTTTATTATCAAGCCACCATGGCGAGTAAATGTGTACACTGCCTACACCATCTTCATTATAACGCTTACGGTCCAAGAGTTGCGGTAGGAAGCCGCCGGCGCTGGAGCCCGTAGAATCGTGTAGGTATTTGCCCACAACGCCACTGCTGTTGGCCAAACCACCCGGGTGGGCGCTTGATTTTGAATTGAGGAGTATCCGCGCCGATTCACCTGCGCTCGCACCAAGAATTACCGTTTTGGCGTTTACCTGGTACTCCTGCATATCCTCTTTATTTACGTAAGATACGCCGGTTGCAAGGCCGTCTTTGTCCGTTAATACCTCGCGTACCATGGCATTTGTTATTACCTTAAGGTTGCCGGTTTTAACAGCCGGAATAACCAAACAGGATGATGCCGAGAAATCGCCATAAATTTTACAGCTTCGGCCGCATTGCCCGCAAAAGAAACAAGCGCCGCGGTCTTTATTGCCTGGCAAAGCCTCCGTTAGCACCGAACCACGGCCCGGAATAACCTTTACGCCGGCTTTGCGTGCGCCCTGCGTAATGAATAATTCATTTAACCGTGGTTTCGGCGGGGGCAGGAAAATCCCGTCCGGCTCGTTCTCTAAATTTTCTTTGGTACCGTATATGCCTATCAAGCGATCTACCTTATCGTAAAAAGGTTTTATATCATCGTAGGTTATCGGCCATGGGTCGGTAAGCCCGTCTGTAGGTTGAAAATCAACCGGACCCATCCGCAAACTGATACGCCCCCAGTGGTTAGTACGCCCACCCAACATGCGCGAGCGGAACCAGTAAAACTCCGTTTTGTCCTTAGTGGTATAGGGTTCGCCTTCTATCTCCCATCCGCCATAGGCGGCATCAAAATCGCCAAATGGGCGGGTGCTGCTTGCTCCGCGGCGTGCCGATTCCCAGGGCCATCGCAATTGCTGCGAATCTGTCTTTGGGTCGAAATTGGCACCCGCTTCCAGCATTAAAACCTTAACGCCTGCATTGGCCAGTACGTATGCGGCCATACCGCCACCCGCACCCGAGCCTACCACTACCACATCGTACGTAGTGCCCGACTTTTTGATCTGCAAATCTTCCATTGAAAAAAAAATTTCACTTATGGGTTGATAAGCCCCCGCTTATAATTGTTTTATTTTGATGTTTTTGTAAGCTACAACAGCGCCGTGGCCCTGTAGAGCAATGTGGCCTTTAGGGTATTTAGCAAAGCCTTCCCAGGTTTTAAATTTGCTGTTGTTCAGCATTTCTGTCCACTCCGGGCTGCCTATTAGCACGTTAACAGTTTCTACGCCATTTAACCAGAAGGTAAGCTGCCCGTTCTGTTTGCGTATTTTTACCTTATTCCACTCGCCTGCAGGTTTTGCCGCGGTAGCGGGTGCCGGTTTCATATCATATAAGCTACCAGCCAAATGGCTTGGCTTTTTATTGTCTTCTGCTTTTACGTTATCCAAAACCTGCATCTCAACACCGGTAAGGTAAGTAGCGTTTAATGATGGGTCTTCGTGTACGCCAAAGATGATTCCGCTGTTTCCGCCTTCGGCAATTTTCCAGTCGATAGATAATTCAAAGTTTTCGTATTCGCCGTCGGTAAGCAGGTCAGATGCTTCGTGCGATGTTGGGTCTAACTGCAGTGCGCCATCCACCACACTCCACGAACCTGCGCCGGTTTTGTTGTAGGCATGCCAGCCGGTGGTAGTTTTGCCATCAAATAATTTCACTTCTTTTTGGGCAAATGCGGTGTAGCTAACTGCCGACAAGGCCAAAGCGCTTAAAATTAATTTTTTCATACGGTTTCGTTTTAGCAGCGCAGAACTGGCTGCAATTTGTTTTGTTTGGGTAGTAAAAGTAATATTTATTTTGGTTGATGCTACTTTAACGTTTAATCAATCAAAAAAATTACAGAGGAGGAGAGAAGTAAGAGGCAAGAAGCCGGAAACAAGACTGTGCCCTGCGTTTTAACAGCGATGGTTGAAGAACTAACTTACCTATTCAATAAAAACGATAAGCCCGATGCCAACCCGATCATCCCATAGCCATAGCTATTTTGGAACGAAATATTATAGTCATCCTGCCCGCGATAGCCGCCGCCGGCCATTACCGATACATCCTGAAGGAAAGGCAGGTGGTAGTAATATTTGAGGCTTACATTCAGCCTTTTTTTGATGTTGAAGGCCTTATAGTTTTCGTACTTATCGGCTATGTAAGTAAAATCAAACTGCAGGCGCTGCCAGTTGGCGAAAAGCTTATTGTTCGGCTTTATTGGGTCGTTGTACGCTTTTGCCAGGTTGAGCATGTAGCTGCCATTTACGCGTACCCAGCCGTAACGCCCGGCTAGTCCAACGGCCGTGCCCTTGCCAAACAAGCCGCTGTGCAGTTCTATCCCAATAGTTTTGTATTGGTTGACAGTCATGTTGGGCTTATCGGTGCGTTTGCCAGCGGTATAATTAAGCGTGTAAAAATTTGTAGAGAATTTGCCACTATCTACATTAAAGCTGTTATCGGTCAGCAAAGTTGGGCCGCGCACGCCGTTGGAATGGTGCGTATAGCCGCCGGATAGAAACTGCGGTTTAAACACATCATGGTTAAGCCTATAAAATAGTTGGATGCCCGGCATATAGCTTGGCGATTTTACCGGTGCGCCGGGCGTGCTCAACAGCCTTATCTTTACCCTTGTAAAAGCGTTTACAAACAGGCGCGATTTGGGTGTGTTGTACACCACAAAATTGGCTACCACATCGGCAACCAACTGGGTTTTTATAGGCTGGAAAAGCTCCTGCCCGAAGAACGATGATCGGAGGTTTTGCACATAGACATCGTTAAATTCGCGGTTGATGAGGCGGGCAGCTATTAATGAAGTAATGGTGTCCTGAATAACCGTTGCACCTTTTACCTTTATGGTGTCGGTTTCAGCTGCGGATGCAGTGCTACGGGAGAGGGGGATCAAAATAATTAGGACGGTAAGTATTTTAAAAATAGGCCTTATAGGGGTCGACATTATTGCTTTATACGATTTTTTTTAAACGTGTGCTATAAT
>CBFGNE010000345.1:0-4904 GCA_965649995.1 uncultured Mucilaginibacter sp. | reverse complement strand
GGCTGAGCAGATCAAATTGATTAGCCGGTTTACAAAAAACATTACCATTTTATACGATGGCGACGCAGCGGGTATCAAGGCATCGCTGCGTGGGCTGGATATGATACTGGAGCAGGGGCTCAACGTAAAAGTGGTGTCCTTCCCTGATGGGCACGACCCGGACTCCTATGTGCGCAAATTGGGGACCAACGCCTTTAAAAAGCACATAGAGGAGAGTAAGAAGGATTTTATCCTTTACAAAACCGATCTGCTGCTTAAAGATGCAGGCAACGACCCGATAAAAAAAGCGGAGGTTATCCGCGAGGTGGTGGAAAGCATTGCCAAGATACCTGATTCGATAAAGGCATCCGTGTTTATTAAGGAGTGCAGCCACATCATGCAAATTGATGAGCGGGCACTGCTATCCGAACTGAATAAGATGCGCCTGAGCAAGGCCCGAAAGGACAGCCAGCAACAAAATAACCGGCAGCAGCAACAGTACGATGATGTGGCACCGCCCGATGAGCTGCAATATTATGAAGAGCAAGCCGCTGCGTCGCAACCAAAAGAAATTGATACGCAGGAAAAGGAAATTGTGCGCCTGCTACTGCTCTATGGCAATAAAATGATCGATTGGGATGGCATCGCCAATACCTACATTGGCCCCTTTATGATTGCTGAACTGAACGATGTGGAGTTTGATGTGCCCGCCTGTAAACAATTTGTTGAGATATATCAAAAGGAAGTGGAGAATGGGGTGCTGCCCGAGGAACAGCATTTTATCCACCACCCGGATAAGGGCATTGTAGATTTGGTAGTGACGTTATTGGCTACTAAATACACCCTGAGCGAAAACTGGTACGAAATGCACAAGATCCTGGTACCCGATGAGCAGGCTAATATGAAGGCCACCATCCTGGGCGCAATATTCCATTTGAAAATGCACAAAGTGGGTAAGATATTGGAGCAATTGCGCAACGAACTGCAAAAGGCTACCACCGATGCCGACCAGGACATTTTGCTGAACCAGTACATGCACATGAAGAAGGTGGAGAAGAGCATATCTGATTACTTAGGCTCGGTTATATTGAAATAGCGACAATGAAATATTTATATTTTGTAATTTTTGCCATACTCCACCTTTTGATTGCAGCATATACTTCCCTGGATTTAACCAATTTGATCTTTGTAACCCCAGCGTTCACCATAACTTTATTGGTTGGGTTTGGCTTTAATTTCCATCCCAGCATAGAAAATAAATTCGTGAGAAATCTCGGATGGGGAATGTTATATGGAAGCATTTTATCGCTATTCTTTGAAGCATTTTTCATTGTCTTTATGTACAACTCTATGAGAGGAAGCGACTAATGGCAACCCACAACGACCTCGGACGGCAAGGCGAAGCAATAGCCAAAGCGCATTTGGAAGCTACCGGCTACGAAATAATGGACGAGAACTGGACATTTGGTAAAGCCGAGATAGACCTTATCGCCTATAAAGACAAAACTATTATATTCGCCGAGGTGAAAGCCAGAACCGGCAACGGCTTTGGCGAACCGGAGGATTTTGTGGATGCCCGCAAGCAGCGCCTATTGGTAGAGGCTGCCGACGAGTACATTTACCTGATGAACCACCAGGGCGAAGTACGCTTCGATATAATATCTATCCTGTTTAACCGTAATAACAACTATACTTTAAAACATATCGAAGATGCCTTTTGGCCTTCTGCCACTTAACAAATGAATAAAAGAATACTCTACTTAGCCGTAATGGCCTTACTTGCCTGCGGATGCAATGGCTGTAAAGATGATAAAGGCAACTACATCACCGTAAGCCCCGAGGCTGGTACCACCTATAAATCGGGCCAGCCGGTAAGCATCAGCGTAAAATACCCTGCGGATGTTAAACCCGATTCGGTAGTTTATATGCTGGAAGATAAAAGGATTGGCTCGGTAAAGGATTCATCGGCCCTAACCATAAAAACGGATACCCTGGTATTAGGCGCGAGGGTAATTACCGCCAAAGTTTACCAGGCGGGCAAAGCACAGGAGTTTAGTACCAATATTGTGCTGCTTGCCGCCAAAGCGCCAGAGGAGCTGACTTTTAAGGTGGAAAAAGTGTTCCCGCATGATACGGCTACCTATACCGAAGGCCTGCTTTACCAGGACGGCGCCTTGTACGAAAGCGGCGGCGGCTACCTCGATCCCCCACCGGGCCAGGAGAAAGAGACGCAATCGCGGTTGAAAAAAGTAAACCTGCAAACCGGTAAAGCCGAGCGCATGATCATGATAGACCCTAAGGTGTTTGCCGAGGGGATCTCCATTGTTGGCAATAAACTAATACAGCTTACTTACCTGGAAAAGAAGGGCTTTGTGTACGATAAAGATACATTTAAACTACTGAGCACCTTTGATAACAACGTAGGTATTGAAGGCTGGGGGATGACCTTCGACGGTAAAAGGCTTTATATGGACGATAAAACCAACCGCATCTTCTTTTTAGATAAAGATACCTACCGCCAAACAAGTTTTATAGATGTATATGACGATAAAGGCGCTATAAACCAGGTGAACGAACTGGAAATGATAGATGGCAAACTATACGCCAACGTATACTTAACCGATGATATTTTGGTGATAGACCCCAAAACCGGTGCGGTACTTCAAAAAATAGATATGAAAAACCTCTATCCCAAGGCAAGCCGAAATAGTAGTGCCGATGTGTTCAACGGTATTGCATATGACAAGGCAACGGGGCGGATTTTTGTAACCGGCAAAAAGTGGGATAAATTGTTCCAGGTGAAGTTTGTGAAAAAGTAAAGGGAGGTAAAAATATAGCTGTCCGGCGCGCATAAACGCCCAAAAATAACGGTAAATGGCTGGAAAACAACCGTAGCAAAAGCACCAAACCGCAGATTTGTGCAGATTTTTGCGGGGACGACGCGCCCTGTTATTCTTCCGTTTCGGAAACGGTGCCTATTAGCCTTTCATCGTCGGGAAGCAGAGTGGTACCCCAGGTTTTTTTGTCGGCAAAATATAATACCAGGGCTATTAACAAGTAAATAACGCTCATGGCTGCCCAGGCGTTGAGTACTTCGGAAGTGTGCCCACTGCCGATACGCGCCTCAAAAAATGGTTCGGCAAAATCTACCGATGCATGGGCCACTACCAGCACAAAAATATTCCCTCCAACCCGGTTCCACAACCATGTAAATATTATCGAAACCGAAAATACAAGTATGGTAAAGGGCACAGCTACGCGGTAGCCGTTAAAAAAAATCGGTAAATGCCACAGTGCCCAAATAACAAATACCAATAAGGTTGCGTGTTTCAATGTACGGCCCCGTGCCAGTTTGGGCAGCAGCCACCCCCGCCAGCCCAACTCTTCGCCAAGCCCTATAAAAAGCAATGAGCCTACAAGGTGCATTATCAATACCATTGGGCTAACCGCTGTTGCCATGGCCACCAACTGGCCAAAACTAAAGCCGCCGATAACAAAGGCCATGGTGGTAATAATAAGCCCGGCAAAAGGTAGCCCCAGCCACCAAATGATGTGGTCGGGGTGTGGTTTAAGTTTGCTAAGCAAAGCTTTAAGCCCGGTGCGCCCTAAGGTTATATAAGTGATAATAATGGCAGATATTGCCGGGCCAAAAACAACCAATACCTTAGAGTAATAGTTAAGCCACATTTCCGAATGAATGAATAAATCGTTCAATACCAGCCATTTCAACGGAAGGCCTATTAGCAGCGATAGCGCAAATGCTATAACTACAAAGCAGGTAACCGGGTGCTTGGTGATGTAGGCTTTCAATTAGGGTTGTTTAATTGGTTTGATGATACATTGGCATCCATCAGCGGTAAATATCTACTTATAAGTTCTTTCGAGCAAATTATATTACGGTTAAACGGAATTAATTTTAAATATTACCATCCAGCCAGTACTGTAGCGCAGTACTTTGCTTAGCCATTAAGCTATGTTGTTATATTTGGTCCTGTACTCAACAGGCGATAGACCTGTTATTTTTTTAAACACCGTTCGGAATGATTTGGTATCCGTATAACCAACGTCGTACATTACTTCGTTTATGTTTTTCCGGCTGCTCTCCAGGTGCTTTTTCGCTGCTTCTATTTTAACCCGCTGAATGTACTCAACCGGCGTGTTGTTGGTGGCTTTTTTAAAGCGGCGTTCAAAATGGCGCTTACCTATGGCATATTTATCGGCAAGGCCCTCTACCGAAATGCGCTCGGTAATATTGGCCTCTATAAACTCCTGCGCCTTTTTAATCGGTTCGTCCTCATGCCCTTTTTGCCCGTTAAACATAATAAAAGGCGACTGGCTTTTACGGTCTATCTCCAGCGCAAACATTTTGGCAGCCAGGATGCTCATATCGCGCCCAGCGTGTTTCTCCACCAGGTATAAAAGCAGGTTCCAGTAGGATGTTGCCCCACCGCTGCTGTAAAGCCCCTGCTGTTCGGTAACTATCCGGTCGTCCACCAAAGTAACTTCGGGGAACATATTCCTGAATTGTTCTGCAAAACGCCAGTGGCTGCTACATTCTTTACCGTTAAGTAAACCGGTGGCAGCTAACAAAAAGGCACCTACGCAAAGGCTGGCCACTTCGGCACCGCGGCTGTATTGCTGCATTACCCAGGGTAAAAACTCCTCGTTGCGTTTTATAGATGTTGCCATATCGCCGCCCATTGCCGGTATAATGATCAAGTCGGTTTTTGTAACATCTTTCAATAGCGCATCGGTATGCACCGAAAATAAACCACTATGCAGGCGCACCTCGTTGGCAAGGCCAATCAGTTGCACTTTAAACACTGGTGGCCTGCCGGCCGCCTCCAAAAAATCGTTTACACCTGTAAATATTATGCGCGGGTCCACAATGCTTGCTAAAACAGCTTCGTTGGTAATGAGGATTG
>CBFGNE010000344.1:0-4904 GCA_965649995.1 uncultured Mucilaginibacter sp. | reverse complement strand
CCGCGCAGGTACGGACAGCGCCACAGGAGAAACCCCGGGGAGCAGCATTATCGGTGGATTTAGGCAGGTAGCCACAGGCGGTGTAAAAGGTATCGTTACCGATACGAAAGGTAACACACTGCCTGGCGTAACTGTTAGCCTCACCGGGGCAGCTTCGCTTGCCAAAGTTACCGATATTTCTGGTGCTTACAGTTTTACTAACCTGCCTGTGGGCAACTATACCATCAGCTTTACGTTTGTAGGGTTCACTACCCTGTCTAAACCTGTTGTGCTGGCTGATGGGCAGGTGGCTACTGTAAATGCCGTACTAACCGAAAGTACCAACAGCCTTGATGAGGTAGTTGTAGTAGGTTATGGTACACAAAAGAAAAGAGAGGTAACCAGTGCCATTACCACAGTAAATGCCGAACAGTTTAACAAAGGCAACATCAGCGATGTAGCTCAGTTGCTACAAGGTAAAGTGCCCGGTTTATCCATTGCACGCCCGGGTGGCGATCCAAACGGTGGTTTTGCTATCCGCTTAAGGGGTTTATCAACCCTGGGTGCAAATACGCAGCCACTGGTAGTATTAGATGGCCAGGTAGGTGCCGACATCAACACCGTTGACCCTAACGATATCAAAAGCATTGATGTACTGAAAGATGGTTCTGCCGCTGCTATTTACGGAACGCGTGGTTCTGCAGGCGTAATCATCATCACTACCAAGTCGGGCAAAAAAGGCACCTCTAAACTCACCTACAACGTATCCGGAACCAGTGAAACACCTGCGAGATTTACTAAGCACATGAATGCTGCGGAATTTAAGGCACTTGGTAAAGGAACGGATTTTGGCGCAAATACCGACTGGAACAAAGAGATTACCCGTACAGCTTATTCGCATGTGCATAACCTTGGTTTCTCCGGCGGGGATGAACGTACCACGTATAATGCCTCCTTTAACTACCGTAATACCCAAGGCGTTGCAATTACCACGGGTTTTCAGCAGCTTAACGGGCGTTTAAATATAGCCCACAAAGCGCTGAATGACAAATTGGTATTCAATTTAAACATCAACACAACAAGCCGAAACTCGCAGTTCGGGTTCTCGGATGCGTTTAAATATGCCACTATTTTTAACCCAACAGCACCTGTTTACTCAAAGGACCCGCTTTATGACCTTACCGGTGGCGGCTACTTCGAATCGAACTTTGTTGATTATTCTAACCCGGTTGCTATGCTGAAACAGAACACCAACGAAGCAACCAACAAGAAATTCAATATAGGTGGAACAGTAAGCTATGAAATATTGAAGAACCTGAAATTTTCAACACAGTTTTACAAACAAACCACCAGCAACTACCGCTCTATGTATTCGCCAACTGATGCGTTTATTTCAAGGGGCTTCCCATTGGGCAGCGGCTTTGGGCGGTCGGGTATTTCGGCCAAGTATGACGATGAAGCGGAGAATATTTTATACGAGAATACTTTATCCTACGAAAAAGCGATTAAAAAATTCGAGCTTTCGGCCATCGCCGGATATTCTTACCAGGATTTTAAGTACACTGGTTTTGATGCCCAGGGCGGTAACTTTGTAACCGATGCGTCGGGCCAAAATTTTGCCGCAGCGCTTGATTTTAAGAACGGTATAGGTGTAGTAGAAAGCTATAAAAATGGAAACAGGCTTATTTCTTTCTTTGGCCGTGTAAAAGTAAATTATGATAACATTGCGTTCCTTTCTGCCAGTTTAAGGCGTGATGGTTCTACCGAGTTTGGCGAGAACAACAAATGGGGGCTATTCCCGGCTGTAAGCGCTGGTTTGGATATCAGTAAGATTGTTGATATATCTTTTGTTAACAACTTAAAATTAAGAGGTAGCTATGGTGTTACCGGTGCATTGCCACCATTCCCATACCTTTCGTTAACCACGCTAAGTAACAGCGGTGGTACTTATTACGGTGGCGGCGGTAATTACTTTAGCACCTATGCCGGTACACGTAACCCTAACCCCAACCTGAAATGGGAGAAAAAAGCGGAAACAGATATAGGTTTGGATTTCACATTATTCGACAGCAGGCTAACCGGTTCGATAGATTACTTCAACCGTAAAACAAACGACTTGATCTTTAACGTAACCGTGCCATCTCCACCTGCTCTGTTTAACAATACCTGGTTAAACATTGGCGAACTAAGCAACTCCGGTGTCGAGGTGGCCTTGAGTTATGAAGCAATACGGGGGAAAGACTTTACCTGGACAATAGGCGGAAACGTTTCCAGCTACCATGTAGTGTTAACAAAACTGATCGACGCGCTGAAAGGCTCTTACGTGGGTGCAACTAACCTGGGTACACCGGGCCAGGAAGCAACACAGCTAACCCGCGCAGTTGCAGGCCAACCCATTGGTTTATTATATGGGCCTAAATATGTTGGCGTTGATGCAAATGGGGTGTACCAATATGATGATGGTAAAGGGGGCACAATTGGCTTGGCCGATGCTCCGCGCCAGATTATTGGCAACGGTTTGCCTAAATACGAGTTTGGCATCACCAATAATTTCAAATACAAACAGTTCGACCTTAGTTTCTTCCTGCGCTCTTCCATGGGGCACCAGCTGATCAATACGTTCCGTGCGTTTTACGAAAACCCTAACGTGGCAACCAGTTACAACATCGTAAACACCAAGTTTTTTGATCCGAAAGTAACAGACGGGGCAGCATACAGCAGCTACGACGTAGAGAAGGCTTCGTTCCTAAAATTAGATAACGCTACGTTTGGTTATACCTTTAAAATCGGAAAATCAACCAAACCAGGAATGATCAGCAGTTTAAGAGCTTTCGTTTCGGGCCAAAACCTGTTTACAATTACCAACTATACCGGTGTTGATCCGGAGGTAAGGTATGCCGATTCTGGAAACGTACTGGCACCAGGTATCGACAGGAGGGAAACATGGGTTTACACCAGGTCGTTCACATTGGGCGTAAACATTGGCTTTTAATAATATTAAGTTTTTAATTTAAAATATTAGCGAATTATGAAACATACATCATTAACTAAATATTCGGTTCTTGCCGTTTTGTTTGTTGCCGCATCCTGCACCAAACTTGATGAGAAAGGACTGCTTTACGACCAGGTTACCGAAGCAGACTTTTACAAAACCGATAAGCAATTAGCTTCTGCCGTAGGAGCTGCATATTCTACTATATACGGGTATAATGGCGCATTTTTTAACCTGAATGAGGTTACTACCGATGAGGTAGTGGTGCCTACACGTGGGGCCGACTGGGGAGATGGCGGCCACTGGGTGCGTTTAAAAACACACAAAACTAACAGTACCGACTCGCAGCCCGCCAACGGCTGGAACTTCGGCTTCGGCGGTGTAACAACCTGTAACAAGTTACTGGCTGCGCTTGCCGTAAGTAAATCGCCAACGGCGGTTACCTATGTTGCCGAATTGAAAGCGCTGCGTGCCATTTACTATTACTGGCTGCTGGATCTTTTTGGTAACGTGCCTATCACTACCGATTTTTCTGAAACCGCGCCGCCGGCTACTAAACCCCGTGCAGAGGTATATGCCTTTATTGAAAAAGAACTGCTGGAGAACATAGATAAATTGCCAAAAATAGGCCCCGGCGATGGCCCTTATTATGGCCGTGTTACTTATTACGTAGCACAGGCAACGCTTGCTAAGTTATACCTGAATGCGCAAACCTATACAGGCGCGCCACAGTACGATAAAGCCTTGGCAGCTTGCGATATCATTATCAACTCCGGAAAGTATCAGCTGATGAATAATTATGCGGACATCTTCTCCCGCAATAACATAGGGTCTACCGAATCTATATGGGCTATCCCTTTTGATGGTGTAAAAGCAAAAGGTTTTAACATGAACATGGAAACCCTGCACCTGCAAAGCCAAAATACCTACCAGATGAACAGTCAACCCTGGAATGGTTTCGCCTCTGTACAAGAATTCTACCAGTCGTATATCGATCCGGCTCAAAATCCTGGCCCACAGGGCACTGTTGTGGGTTTAGATCCAAAAGGAACGCCAACAACCGGTACACTGGATAAAAGGATGCTGAATAACTTCCTTGTTGGCCCGCAGTTTCAGGCTGACGGCGTTACGCCGTTAACCGATGGTGGCGCGGATATTACTGATCCGGACGGCCAGCCTATCACCTTAACACCCTATATTAACGAGCTGCAGCCCAATGCCTGGAGGCAAGCAGGTGCCCGTATTGCCAAATGGCAGTTTTATAAAGGTATGTTAACCGATTTGGATAACGATTTGGCCATTTACCGTTATGCCGATATCCTGCTGATGAAAGCAGAATTGCTGGCACGCAAAAGCGGTAACTGGAACGACCCGGTTACGCTGGCATTGGTGAACCAGATACGTACCATACATGGCGGTGTATCAGTTTTGCCTACCTTAACTGCAGAAACATTCCTGGCCGAGCGCGGCCGCGAAATGTTTGCCGAAAGCTATCGCAGGCAGGACATGCTGCGCTTTGGAACCTACAATAGCAAATACCGTTTCCATGATGCAGACGCAAGCACAAATGTTAATATTTTCCCAATACCGGAGCCGCAGATAAATGCAAATCCGAATCTTAAACAAAACCCTGGCTATTAAAGTGATAGTATAGTTAATTGGTAATTGGTTGTACGGAAAGCAGATGATTTATTATTTGCTTTCCGTTTTAATTTTACAAGTTTTGTTTAACGCATTGCTTGTTGCCGGCAACTGGTTTTAAAGGCATTTAGAAGAATAGCATAGCACTGCTGAGGGAATAGGATACATGATAGACGGTGTTTTAAAATATTGTTCGCGGTACGGTTCCCCTTTGTTGCTGAGCTTGCTTGTGTGCCGCCGTCAATGCATAGGTTTTGCCGCGGTGTTACTTTTCGCAATATGTTTAATTGGG
>CBFGNE010000343.1:0-4911 GCA_965649995.1 uncultured Mucilaginibacter sp. | reverse complement strand
GTGGTGTTTAACCTGTGCAAGCAGTTTACAACGAATGTATTAATGACCGCAGGGGAACACCCCAGCGGTACCGACCGTATTGCCGAGGTGGCTACAAAAATCCCCTGCGACATGGTTATAAATGTACAAGGCGATGAGCCGTTCTTTGATGCCGATATTGTAGACCGGCTGATAACCGCCCTGCAGCAAAGCGATGCCACTATGGCCAGCGTTTGTGCGCCGGTAGAAACGATAGGCGAACTGCACAATCCAAACCTGGTAAAAGTGGTTACCGATGTGAACGGCTACGCTATTTACTTTTCGCGCTACCCTGTGCCCTATTCAAGGGATGTGGTATTGAAAGATGCTTCGGCATATAAAAAGCATATGGGAGTGTATGCTTACCGGGCGGAGTTTTTGAAAAAGTTTATCCAGTTGCCGGTGTCGTTTTTAGAAGGGGCGGAGAAACTGGAGCAACTGCGCGCCATCGAAAATGGTTATAAAATTAAAATGATAGAGGTTACAGGTTTCGAAAAGGGGATAGATACCCCGGAGGACCTGGAGCATGCACGAAAAAAAATAGAGAACAATGGCACTATATAAAAATATTACCGAAAATCCCTTTTTTATTGTTGGCCCCTGCGTTATGGAGAACCAGGAGTTGCTATACACCGTTGCTGATAAGGTTGCAGAGATAAAAGCCAAGTACCCTGTTACCATGGTGTTTAAATCTTCATTTGATAAAGCCAACCGCACCAGCATTAGCGCTTACCGTGGCCCTGGAATCGAGAGAGGATTAGAGATGCTGAACAAAGTGAAAGAAAAGTTTGGGTTGGAGGTGACTACCGATATCCATGAGCCTTTCCAGGCAGCAATAGCATCAGAGGTGGTGGATATTTTACAAATCCCCGCATTCCTTTGCCGTCAAACTGATTTGCTGGTTGCAGCTGCTCAAACCGGCAAGGTAGTGAATGTGAAAAAAGCGCAATTCCTTTCAGGGCAGGATATGTTTTATCCCGCTCAAAAAGTTAAAGAAGCCGGTAATGATCAAATTATTCTTACCGAGCGCGGCAACTCTTTCGGCTATAATAACCTCGTGGTAGATTTCAGGAATATTTATGATATGAAGGAGTTTGGCTACCCCGTTTGCATGGATTGTACCCACTCGGTACAACGCCCCGGCGGTGCGGGTGGCAAAACCGGCGGCGACCGCAAGTTTGTGCCCAATATGGCCCACGCGGCCCGCGCCTTCGGTGCCAGTGGTTACTTTATAGAAAGCCACCCGGATCCTGACCACGCTATGAGCGATGGCCCTAATATGCTTTATTTAAAGGACTTGGAAGAGTTGATCAAATCGCTTATAAGTTAAGAGCGTTAATAATCTGTCTTATTCTCCAACCCATCCCAAAGCTTAAAAGCGGGCTGTGCTTCATTGCGCATCAGCTGTACAAAGGGCATTTTGCGCTTGTTCATGGGTAGTTCCAGTTCATCGTAAATAAAATGGTCGTCGAAACCGATGGCCGCGGCATCTGCCTTGGTATTGGCGTAATATACCTTGCCGATGCGTGCCCAGTAAATAGCACCGAGGCACATGGGGCAGGGTTCGCAACTCGTATAAATTTCGCAGCCTTCCAAATTAAAAGTGTCCAGTTCCTGGCAAGCCATGCGTATCACCGATACCTCGGCATGGGCTGTTGGGTCGTTGGTAGGCACAACCTTGTTGGCACTGCGGGCCACTACCATGCCGTCCTTTACTATCACGGCACCAAATGGCCCGCCTAATCCCTGGTTAACATTATATTCCGACAGATCGATAGCCATCTGCATAAATTGTTTCTCTTTCATATGCTCTACCTCTATAAAAACAAAAAACCCCAACCTGCGGCTGGGGTTTTCTTTTTTATTTAAAAATCATTCATCTGCGCATCCGCACATTCTTATTTTTTGTCTTTAGTGTATGCGTCATTCAGTCTTTTAACCACATCAGCGGTTACATCAAGGCTTGGGTCGCCGTACAGCATATTAGTATTGCCTTTCTGGAAGGTAAGTACCATTTTATAGCCTTTTTCTTTAGCGTAGGCTTTGGTAAACTCAATCAGTTTTTCGTACAGTTTGTTAGTTTCGCTCAGCTGCTCGTTTTGCACCTGCGCACCTGCATTTTGCTGGTACTGCTGAAACTCCTGCCCTTTACGCTGTAAACGTTGCTCCATGGCCGCGCGCTGGTCTGCCGGCATGGTAGCTGCATTTTTTTGGTAATCGGCATACTGGCGTTGTATGGCCTGTTTTTGCGACTCAACTTCGCTTGTAGCTGCTTTGCCCTTATCTTCCAGGCGCTTGTTCATGTCTTTGATGTACTCGTATTGGCTAACAAGCGAGTCCTGGTTTACATATACAATTTCGGGGGTTGAAGTTGCTGTGGTTGCAGTTGTTGCCGAAGCAGGTTTATCAGCAGTTTTGTTTTGGTTACATGCAGCGAGGCCCGCGGCAATAGCTATAACTAAAACTGATTTTGTAACAATAGAAGCCTTGATTTTCATTCTGTTTATCTAAAAAAAATTTTGACAAAGATAAACTTTCGCATCAAGTTTCCTAACCTTAAAAAGGATGTTTATTATGGGTCATATTTATCCACATTAGCGCTAAGGATGATGTATATATGAAGCAAAAACCGTACTTTTGCATATAAAACTCCGCCCCGGAGTATGTTATTGTTTTAGATAAATTATGAGCGAAGAAAATCAGGACAGATCGAATTATTCAGCAGATAATATACAAGTTCTAGAAGGTTTAGAGGCCGTACGTAAGAGGCCTTCGATGTACATAGGCGATACAGGCGTAAAAGGGCTCCACCACTTGGTTTACGAGGTGGTAGATAACTCGATAGATGAGGCGCTTGCCGGTTACTGCGATACCATTAACGTTACAATTCATAAAGGCAATTCTATTACGGTTGTTGATAACGGCCGCGGTATTCCAACAGGTATCAATACAAAAGAGGGTCGATCGGCGCTGGAAATTGTAATGACTGTGCTGCATGCCGGTGGTAAATTTGATAAGGATACCTACAAGGTATCCGGCGGTTTGCACGGTGTGGGCGTAAGTTGCGTTAACGCATTATCAATACACGTAAAAACTGTTGTACACCGCGAAGGGAAAATATTTACCCAGGAGTATGAACGAGGTAAACCACTGTTCCCTGTTAAGGAAATTGGCGTTTCTGATAAAACAGGTACAACGCAAACATTCCAACCAGATGCGGAAATATTTACGCTGACTACCGAGTATAAATTCGACACTTTAGCTACCCGCTTACGCGAGTTGGCTTTCTTAAATAAAGGCATCCGCCTAACGCTTACAGATGAGCGCGAAACGAACGATGACGGAACTTTTGTAAGCGAAGAGTTTTTCTCTGAAGGAGGCTTGAGGGAGTTTGTGAAATACCTGGATGGTACCCGTGTGGCTATCATTCCCGAGCCAATTTACCTGGAAGGAATCAGGCAGGGTATCCCGGTCGAACTGGCTTTTCAGTATAACGACACCTATACCGAAAATGTGCACTCGTATGTAAACAACATCAACACTATTGAGGGTGGTACGCACGTTGCCGGATTCAGGATGGGGCTTACCCGTACCTTGAAATCATATGCCGATAAATCGGGCTTGTTGAAGAATATGAAAATTGAGATCACCGGCGATGACTTCCGCGAGGGGTTAACTGCTGTTATCTCGGTAAAAGTTCAGGAGCCACAATTTGAAGGGCAGACAAAAACCAAGCTGGGTAACAGCGAGGTGAGTGGTGCCGTTAACGTTGCGGTAGGCGAAATTTTGGGGAACTATTTGGAAGAAAATCCAAGAGAGGCCAAGATGATCGTGCAGAAGGTTATCCTTGCTGCTACTGCCCGTGCCGCTGCCCGCAAAGCACGCGAAATGGTGCAGCGCAAGAGTGTAATGAGCGGTTCGGGTTTACCGGGCAAGCTGTCTGACTGTGCTAATAACGATCCAGCTTTATGCGAGTTGTACCTGGTAGAGGGCGACTCGGCGGGTGGTACCGCTAAACAGGGCCGCAACCGCGAGTTCCAGGCGATATTGCCGCTGCGTGGTAAGATCCTGAACGTGGAGAAGGCCATGGAGCATAAGATATACGAGAACGAGGAAATAAAAAACATGTTCACCGGTTTGGGCGTGAGCATTGGTACCCCCGAGGATGCCAAGGCGCTTAATATTGCAAAACTGCGTTACCATAAAATTGTAGTAATGACGGATGCGGACGTGGATGGATCGCACATTACCACGCTGATACTTACCTTCTTCTTCCGTTATATGAAGGAGCTGATAGAGTACGGATACATTTACATTGCATCGCCACCGCTTTACCAGGTAAAAAAAGGTAAGGAGTTTGAATACTGCTGGACAGAGGAGCAACGCGATACCGCCATACAGCGCCTTAAAGGTGCCGGTAAGGAAGACAGCGTACACGTACAGCGTTACAAAGGTTTGGGTGAGATGAACGCCGAGCAATTATGGGATACTACCATGAACCCTGCCAACCGCACGCTAAAAAAAGTAAGTATAGAAAATGCTGCCGAGTGCGACCACACCTTTAGCATGCTAATGGGCGATGAAGTTGCACCACGCCGCAAATTCATCGAGAAGAATGCAAAATACGCGCGTATAGATACATAGAACGATATCCAAATGTGCAGATTACGGATGTGCAGATGCTTTTGTCTCTGATACTTGGCCCCGCTTGATGAGCGGGGCTTTTTTGTGTTAGTGTCATCAAGCGGACGAAGCGATGAAACAATGCTCGATAAGCAGAGTGGACATGCGAAGCGGGATTGAAAAACCATTCAACAATCACACAACTCACCTATTTCAACACCAGCATCTTCTTCCCAAAATCAATAACAGCTTTATATTTCATTAAGATAT
>CBFGNE010000342.1:0-4972 GCA_965649995.1 uncultured Mucilaginibacter sp. | reverse complement strand
TATTATATGTATTATAAATAATAAGCCAACCACGGCATTTAAGTATAACGACCTGGGTACTATGGCAACTGTTGGCCGCAACAAGGCGGTGGCCGATTTAAAGAAATTAAAGTTCCAGGGATTTTTTGCCTGGATATTGTGGATGTTTGTGCACTTGCTGTCGCTGGCGGGTTTCAGCAATAAATCTATCGTGTTTTTTAACTGGGCGGTTAATTACTTCACCCGCAACAGCGATAACCGGCTGGTTATCCACTCGTTCGATACCAATACCATGATGACCGATCCGGTGGCCAGGTAGTAAAACTATTAACCGATGCTTTGGTTATATAGGCTAACGTAAGCCATGGATCTGTTCCTCATCATTGCGCTGCTGGTTATAGTAAGCGCTTTATACTCCTATATTAATGCCCGCTTTTTAAAGCTGCCGGGTACTATTGGCATTATGGCCCTGGCGATAATTGGGTCTATCCTCACCATTGCCATTGATAACCTCGACCCCAACATTGCCCGCTACCTTACCTTGCTTGCCAAGCATATTAATTTCTCAGCCACTGTACTCAACATTATGCTGGGTTTCCTGCTGTTTGCCAACGCGTTTAACCTTAATGTACGCAAACTTAAGCGGGAGATGCGCCCGGTGCTGATATTAAGCACGCTTGGCGTTATGCTTTCCACAGCAATATTTGGCACACTG
The DNA here is from genome assembly GCA_965649995.1 of uncultured Mucilaginibacter sp. Classification (GTDB taxonomy): domain Bacteria; phylum Bacteroidota; class Bacteroidia; order Sphingobacteriales; family Sphingobacteriaceae; genus Mucilaginibacter. Next base: position 4,278 of record CBFGNE010000342.1, on the reverse strand, counting down.
CTTTATTATGTGGCGGGCTTTATCGATATAAAGATACCTTACGTGTACTGCCTGTTGTTTGGTGCCCTGGTATCGCCAACAGATCCTGTTGCGGTAGCGGCTATTATAAAGGGCTCTAAGCTGCCATCCAACCTCGAGACGATCATCTCCGGCGAATCGTTATTTAACGACGGCATAGGGCTTGTTTTGTTTATTACGCTGCTGGAGATAACCCGCACCGGGGCGGAAAATATCAACTTCGCCAAAGCGGTGCTGATATTTATACAGGAAGTTTTTGGTGGCATGGCCTTAGGCGCGGTAACCGGGTTTCTGGCTTACAGGCTGATGCTATCTATAAAAGATTTTCAAACCATTGTGCTGGTTTCGTTAGGGCTGGTGATGCTGAATTCGGTAGTGGCCGAGTGGCTGCACCTCTCCATTCCCTTATCTGTTGTTACCGCAGGGCTGCTTGCCGGAGGGCGTTCTATCAACGCCGATAACAAAGAACACTCGCACGAAGCACTGGAAAACTTTTGGGGTCTGATTGATGAGATGCTGAACACTATGCTGATAGTAATGATAGGCTTGCAGATGGTGAATTTGCCCTATATCAAAAACTATTACCTCACCGGGGCCATAGGCATTGTGGTGATATTAATTGCCCGCTGGCTTAGCATTGCGCTTCCGTTAACGTTCTTAAGGCGCTCATTAAATGTGAGTTATAGTAATGTAAGCATACTTACCTGGGCGGGGGTGAGGGGAGGTATCACCATTGCTTTAGCACTGGCACTGCCCGCATCCCCTTATCGGCATTTTATTCTCTCGGGAAGTTATTTTATTGTGATATTTTCCATTATTGTGCAGGGGTTAACGTTGAATAGGGTGATCAACGCATCGTATAGGAATAAGTAGCAGTGGCCGTAGCAGTAATAGCAGCGCTAAGCTAACCACATCGTCATTGCGAGGTACGAAGCAATCTCCCGATATGCAGAGCGGTATGCAAGGCGTTAATATTAAGCGTAGAGATTGCTTCGTACCTCGCAGCATTGACGGAGTGGTAAAAATCGCTTCCGACTATGATTTCATCTTCATCATATATTCCGCAATTTCCACCTCATTCTTATCCGCAGAGCCACTGAATGAATTGATGATATTTTCGCGTTCGATATCGCTGCGATTTTGGCTTAGCTTCTTTTTGCCTTGCAAATCATCTACCACAATTTCAAAAGCGGTGATGCCATTCATCATCTTATGTTTATAATCATCAGGTAGTTGTGCCCATTGCTTCAAGTAATTGGCTTCGTAAAAACCGATCATCTTTTCCAGCAGTTTGGCTACCTCGGCTTTATCATCTATCAGGGTTGCTTTGCCATAGGCATGTACGGCGAGGTAGTTCCAGGTGGGTACGTTCAGTTCCTTTTCGTAATTGGAAGGGGAGATATAGGCGTGCGGCTCGGTGAAGATCACCAGGGATGTTTCATTAAAAACAGCTACCGATTGCGGGTTTGCCTTGGCGAAATGGGAAATGAGCACGAGTTGATCATTGCGTTGCTCCACTATGAAAGGCAGGTGAGTAGCCACGGGTACACCGTTGATATTCGTAATAATGGTAGCAAAGCTATACTTCTGCATGAAGCTAATAGTTTCCTGGCTGTCAGCTAATAGAAAATGCTTTGGCGTGTACATAGCGGAATAGAATCAAGACGTTAAGAATCAAGAGACAAGATAGAGGCGGAAGGCAGGTTTTGTTACAACGCCTCCAGCATCTGTTTCAACACCGCCTGTGCAGCCCAAACGCGGTTGCCGGCCTCGTGTATCACTACCGATCTGTCGCTATCCAATATCTCCGACGAAAGTTCCAGATCGCGCCTTACGGGCAGGCAATGCATTACTTTGGCGTTTGGTGCATCCTTTAGCTTATCCAGGGTAAGCATCCAGTCCTCGTTGCCGGGGAGTATCTTGCCATAGGGTTCGTAAGCCGACCAGTTCTTCACGTAAATAAAATCCGCATCCTTTATCGCTTCCTCCTGATTGTGGGTGATGGTAGCGCCATTGGTAAATTCTTCGGAAAGCTCGTATCCTGCCGGATGAGCGATGGTGAAATCTACCCCGCCCTTGCACATCCATTCGGCAAAAGAGTTCGGTACAGCCTGCGGCAGGGGCTTTATATGTGGCGCCCAGGTTAATACTACCTTGGGGCGCGTGGTGGTTTTCAGTTCCTCTATCGTAACCAAATCAGCAAGGCTTTGCAGGGGGTGACGGGTGGCGGATTCTAAACTCACCACCGGCACTTTGCAAAACTCCACAAACTTGTTGAAGATCATTTCGCTATAATCTTCCTCGCGGTTCTTTAAACCGGGGAATGAGCGTACACCTATGATGTCCGAATATTCGCCCATTACGCCTGCCGCTTCGCGGATATGCTCCACGGTAGTACCGTTCATAATTACGCCATCATTCAGTTCCAGCGCCCAGCCTTCTTTATCAATGTTGAGCACAATAACATTCATGCCCAAATTTTGCCCTGCTTTTTGGGTGCTGATACGGGTACGCAGGCTTGGGTTTAAAAAAACGAGGCAAAGCGTTTTATTTTCGCCCAAATGCTCGTGGGCATACGGGTTTTGTTTCAGCTGCAATGCTTCGGCAACAAGCGCCTGTACATCGGTAACATCATTAACAGAAGTAAATAGTTTCATTTTTTGCCTCCAGCCTCACCCTAAGTCCCTCTCCAGAGGAGAGGGACTTGAAGAAGGTGTTTTTATTATTGAGATTAAGAATTTTTCAGTGTCGTAGCAAATGCTTCCAGGAACCTGTCGGCATAAGCTTTTGTTAAGTTAAGTGCCGGTAAAAGCCTCACTACGTTTGGCTTAGCTTCGCCGGTAAATATCCGGTGCTTAAACAGCAGGTCTTTTTTAACGTTTGCTAACTCGGCAGGCAGGTCGATGCCGATCATTAGCCCACGGCCGCGTACCTCTTTTACCTTGTCGAATTTCTTTAGCTCGCCAATCAGGTAAGCGCCAACTTCGGCGGCGTTTTGCATCAGGTTATCCTGTTCAATGGTTTCCAAAACAGCCAGTGCCGCAGCGCAAGCCAGGTGGTTACCGCCAAAGGTAGTACCCAGTTCGCCGTACCATGGTTTTATTTTTGGCGAGATAATGATACCACCCACCGGGAAGCCATTACCCATGCCTTTTGCCATGGAATAGATATCAGCATTGATGCCGGCAAAATCGTGCGAGAAGAATTTGCCTGTCCGTCCGTACCCACACTGGACACTGTCCGCAATAAATACCGCGTTATGCTCATCGCAAAGCGTACGGATCTTTTGCAGGAAAGGCAGCGGTGCAACCTGTATGCCGCCCACACCCTGGATGCCCTCGATGATAACCGAAGAGATATCGTTACCCGCAAATGCCTGCTCCAAAGCAGCTTCATCTGCCCATGGCAGGAAGATCACGTTGTCGGTTTCATTTACCGGGGCAACAATTTTTGGGTTGTCTGTAACTGCAACTGCTAATGATGTACGCCCGTGGAAAGCATTTTTAAAGGCGATAACCTTCTTTTTGCCATTGTAGAATGATGCCAGCTTTAAAGCATTCTCGTTTGCTTCGGCACCCGAGTTGCACAGGAATAGCTGGTAATCTTCTTTACCCGATACTTTACCGAGTTTTTCCGCTAACTGCTTTTGCAATGGGATCTCGATAGAGTTGGAATAAAAACCGATCTGGTGTAGTTGGTCTTCTAAACGCTTTACATAATGCGGGTGGGTGTGCCCGATAGAGATAACGGCATGGCCACCGTACAGGTCCAGGTACTCGGTGCCTTTGTCGTCATAAACCAGGCTGCCGGTGCCTTTTACAATATTTATTGGGTTGATAGGATATACGTCGAATAAATTCATTTTTTTAAAGATAATTGAAGAAAAACACAGAAAAACCTCCGAAAATTAACGGTATTATTACGGCGACGGGCTTTAAAAACCGATCGCCTTAAGTCGTAATCCTGCGCGCTCATCCAGCCCAAACATCAGGTTCATATTCTGAACCGCCTGCCCGGAGGCGCCTTTAAGTAAATTATCCATAATGCTGATAATGAATATTTTATTATCATGTTTCTTCACCTGAACAAAACACTTGTTGGTATTGATGATCTGTTTCAGGTCGATATCTTTACTGGTGACATGGGTAAACGGGTGCCCGGCGTAGTATTCTTTATATAAAGCCAACGCATCCGCTTCCGACAGGCTGCTTTCCGTGTAAATAGATGCAATAATACCTCTTGTAAAATCGCCACGATAAG
>CBFGNE010000341.1:0-4973 GCA_965649995.1 uncultured Mucilaginibacter sp. | reverse complement strand
TTGGTGCCTTGAAGTTACACTAAAACTTAAAATAAAAAAAGCCGTTGCGGTACAACAGCTTTTTAAGGTATATGTGGAATTGTGAAAGATGCTTATTATAAACCGGCTATGTCCCTCTTGCCCGCGGCCGGTACCTGTATTTTGCTTTCGTTAACGGTGATGAAGTTATCGTTTACCACGCTTGCAGTGTCGGCATATTTTAAGCTGTATTCGGTAACGCTGCCGGTTAGGGTTGCTTTTGCATTATCGTTTACAGTTAAGGTGGCGTGGAAAGCTTCTAAGTTTAACGATGCGGTTGCGTTGTTGTACAGGTTAACGTCAAGGTCGATCTTTGACAGGCTGCCGAATGATTTTACAGCTGCGTTATCGTAGGCTGATATTTCGCGCAGATCGTTTGCGGTAACCCAAACTACCAATTTTTCGGCTTTGTACGATGATATGCGCAAGACGCCGTTTTGGCTTTGTACCAAAGCGCTTTCGGCATAGTACTGGTTGTAAACTTTCACCTGGTCGGTGTTGCCGTCTGATACGTAAAGCTCAACGTTTCCGTGTACTTCTATTTTGCTGATATGGCTTACGTTTGTTAATATGGTGCTTACTTCTTCGTTGTTATTTTTCACAGAAGCGTAGCTTGAATTTGTGCTGCCCAAAGCTAATACTGCGATAGCTAAGATGGTGGATATTGTAGTTTTCATGGTAGTAATATTTTGATTTTGAATACTTTGTGTTGTTTAGTAACTTAATACATAGATAAGACGATACCAACGCGGAAACGTTACAGCCGAATAGTGTAAATTAGACACAGTGGGGGTTTATATCGGTAAACGGCGGAATTGCCCCGGCGAAAGAGGAATGTGGATTAGAGGGCTGAGCGTTTGGCCAGGAAAACTGGCGCAAAAGTAGAAATCGTGGCCCTTAAAGACACCGACCAATTTACGGTGGAGACGTCGCAGGTCTCTGGCCCGGAAAAGAATTAAACAATCCTGGCAATTCTTTTCTCGCCCCTTTATTTCGGTAAGGTTATCCGGCCTAAATCCCCCCTTTTTATAAGCTTTTCCGAAAAGAATCAATAAGGCCCTTTTTTCAAAGAAAAGCACCGAAAAACCACAGAAAAACGCAGATTTCCGCAACACGCTTTTTTGCTGTACGAAACTGTGCGAAACTGTACGAAGTTGTACGAAACTGTACGAACTTGTGCGAAAAGTGATACGGGCTGTACGAAGTTGTACGAACTGTACGAATCGTACAGTTGTGTCGTCTGTCGTTAGGTTTACCCAAAAACAAAAAAGCCACCGCTTACGCGGTGGCTGCAGAATATATGTTGAACTTTTGCAAAAGTAGTGCTTACAAAGTGGCTAAGTCTTCTTTAGCGGGGGTAAACTTGTTGGTGGTTTTATCAGCCTTATTTACTGCTACCAGGTTGCTTTGGTTTACGCTGGTCGATTGGTCGTGGGTTAAGGTATAGTCAGTTACGTTACCGGTAAGGTCGGCTTTAGCGCGGTCGTTCAGGGTGATGTTTGCTTTAAAGGCATCCAGGTTCAACTGTGCCGATGCGTTGTTATACAGGTTAACCTCCAGGTCAATCTTAGATAGGTTGCCAAATGATTTTACCTCGGCGTTATCATAAGCGGTGATGTTACGCAGGTCGGCAGCAGTTACCCAAACTACCAGGGTTTTAGCGTTATATGATGCAATGCGCAGTACACCGTTATCATTTTGTACCATGGCACTTTCGGCGTAGTAACGGTTGTAAACTTTCACCTGGTCGGCAGTACCATCTGATACAAACAGTTGCACATTACCGCGGATCTCGATCTTGTTTATCTGGCTTACGTTGGTTAAAACGGTTGCTACTTCTTCGTTGTTATTGGTAGCTGCGAAGGTTGTTGTTACAGTACCTAAGGCAAAAGTGAAGATGGTTGCTATGGTTAAAAATTTTGCTTTCATGATTCCTAATATTTTGATTGTGAGTTCTTTTTGTGTTTTTCGTTTTATTAAATACATCCATATGACGCCCCCAATCAGGAAACGTTACAGCAAAATACCGCCTATTAGACGTACGGCGGGATTACATCGGTGAACGGGGTATTTACAACGGCGAAAAAGGTGTAACAGGGGAAAGAAGTTAGAATCAAGAGGCAAGAATCAAGACAAAAAGAAAGCTATCTGCGAGAGTATGTTAAATGAGAGAAATCATAATCCCTACAAATAATACTTCTCCCCGTCGGTTTTAATTTTACCGGCATCCAAAAGCGTGCGGAGGGTTTCTATCTTTTCTTTTTCGGTGCCCAGTTTTAGTTCGGTTATCAACTGGGTTGCAGTATAGGTATCAATGCTTAATAATTGCACTATCTCGTTGGTAATGTTCTCAAAAATTTCAGCGGCGTTCTTTCGGCGTTTTTCGGCAAGGCATACATCGCATACGCCGCATTTGGCGGCATTTGGTTCATCAAAATAGGCCAGCAGCATTTGGCTGCGGCAGCGGCTGTGCTCGGCATAGGCAAAAACGGCCTCCATTTTGCGGCGATAGTTGGCCTTTCTGTTTTCAATATCTGCCTTATTAATATAAACATCGTTGGCGTGCTGCCTCGCCTTTATCCATGTTATTTGGGGCTTATCGGTTTGCGGCAGGTAGCTCAGCAACTCAAAGCCCTGTAGCTGGTTTAAGCCTTCTACCACCTGCTGCACGCTCATATTGGTGCGGCGTGCCAGGTCGAACTCTTTTAAGCGAACGTAATTTTCAAACGCGCCGCCGTACGAACGCAGCAGGGTTTTAATAAATGGGTCCCACCCGGGGTTTTGTATCTGGAAATTGTATAGTTCTTCATTCAGCACCTCAAACCTAAACCGCGATGGCAAAAACACACTTTCATTAAATGCAACATATTCGTTTTGCTCTAAAAATTTAAGGGCGTTAAGGGTTTTAATAGCATCCAGTTTAAACCGGCTGCAAAATTCGCCCAGGTCCAGGTCAAAATTTGCGCCCTCGCCTGTATCATAAGCCACCTGGCAATAGTTAGCCAAATAATGGTAAGCTTGTTTTATCTCCGCAACCGAAGGGAAGTTCTGCAAAAACATTTGTTCCTTGCGCAGGCGGTCGGCATGGTTATATAGTAAAATAGCGTAAGCTTTGTGTTCGTCGCGGCCTGCCCGGCCGGCTTCCTGGTAGTAAGCTTCCAGGCTATCCGGCATCTCCAGGTGTGCCACGAAGCGTACATCCGCCTTATCAATCCCCATCCCGAAGGCATTGGTAGCTACAATAATACGGGTACGGTTATTTTTCCATGCCTCCTGCTTTTCGGCGCGTTCGTCGGCGCTAAGCCCTGCGTGGTAATAATCGGCTTTAATACCGTTATCATTAAAAAACTTGGCTACCTCGGCAGTGCCTTTGCGGCTACGCACGTATACAATGCCGCTTCCGGTTATATTATTGGCAATATCCAGCAGGTTACGGCTTTTATTCTCGGTATCGCGCACCACATAGCTGATATTTTTGCGGGCAAAACTTTGCTGATAAACAATATTTCCGGATTTAAACAGCAGTTTTTCCTGTATATCTTCGCGTACATCTGCCGTTGCGGTAGCTGTTAAAGCCAGCACCGGCACATTGGGGTGCAATTCGCGCAGGTCGGCAATATGCAGGTATGGCGGGCGGAAATCATACCCCCATTGCGATATACAATGCGCCTCGTCTACCGCAAAAAGGTTCACATTCATGTATTTAATACGCTCGCGTACTAATTCGGACAGCAAACGTTCGGGCGAGAGGTACAGGAATTTGGTGTAGCCGTAAATACAGTTATCTAACGCTATGTCCACTTCGCGTCGGCTCATGCCGGATACAATCGACACGGCATCAATACCCTTGCCCTTTAGGTTTTCCACCTGGTCTTTCATCAGGGCGATAAGCGGAGAAACCACAATGCAGATACCTTCCTTTGCCAGCGCAGGGATTTGGAAACATACCGATTTGCCACCGCCGGTAGGCAGCAGCGCCAACACATCGTGCCCCTGCGATACCGAGGCGATGATCTCTTCCTGCATCGGCCGGAAGTTATCGTGCCCCCAATATTGTTTAAGTAGTTCGCGTGTGGTCATGTGTTTTACAAAAAAAAGCCCGGCTAACGTCGGGCTTTTAAATTCATTCATAGCGGTGGATTTAAACCCATCGCTACTTATAAGGTTATCTATCTTTTATATCAGTATATTCCCTATCCGTTGCCCCCACATAAATCTGGCGCGGACGGCCAATAGGTTCTTTATTGGCTTTCATTTCTTTCCACTGGGCAATCCATCCTGGTAAACGCCCAAGCGCAAACAGCACAGTGAACATATCTGTTGGGAAGCCTAAAGCAGTGTAAATAATGCCTGAGTAAAAATCAACATTAGGGTACAGTTTACGCTCAACAAAATATGGGTCGCTCAAGGCAACTTCTTCCAATTTTTTGGCAATTTCAAGTGTTTCGTCCTTTATGTGTAGTTTTTCTAAAATATCGTCGCATGCTTTTTTGATGATCTTTGCGCGTGGGTCGAAGTTTTTATACACCCTGTGCCCAAAACCCATCAAGCGGAACGGGTCGTTTTTATCTTTTGCTTTCTTAATCCACTTATCGGTATCTCCACCGTCTTCTTTTATCTTTTGCAGCATCTCTATCACAGCCTGGTTTGCACCGCCATGCAGTGGCCCCCAAAGTGCAGAGATCCCCGCTGATATAGATGCATACAAATTAGCATCTGATGAACCTACTATACGCACCGTAGAGGCCGAGCAGTTTTGCTCGTGATCGGCATGTAGTATCAACAGCTTGTTCATGGCGCTAACAACAACCGGGTCTATTTCAATCTCTTCGGTGCGCTGCCCAAAGGTCATGTGCAAAAAGTTAGTAACATAATCTAAACGGTTTTGCGGGTAAATTACCGGATGGCCCAACGATTTTTTGTATATCCAGGATACAATCGTGCTCATTTTGGCA
>CBFGNE010000340.1:0-4980 GCA_965649995.1 uncultured Mucilaginibacter sp. | reverse complement strand
GGTGGATACCTTAGCCATCCTTATACAAAAGTCCTTGGCGGATCGGTACAGGCAGACATACCGGTTGATCGCCGCGTATTTATTACCCTAAATGCAGGCTACAACAACCTGTTTGGGCATACTTACAGCGTTGCCCAATTGGCAGGAGCGCCAACATTTACCACGCAAGACGTACATCTATTGCCCATTAAGGCAGGTTTAAAAGTATTCCCCTTACCGCATTTTTACCTACAGGGCGAAGCCGGCGCAACACTTTTGCTAAATAAAGCGGCTTTTTATAACGATAGATCAGCTGCCTTTACCTATGCCCCGCAAATTGGCCTACAGCTACCCGTTGGTGGCGGCGATGCTATTGATGCCGGCCTGCGTTATGAGAAAACTTCGCGTTACAAATCTGCCACCGCTGACAGCGGTATTAATTTTTGGAGCTTGCGCTTGGCTTTCGGCTTTTGAACCGGTGCCCGCCCGGACCAGGGAATTTGGCATAAATAGGCTGATTAGTGCCTCTCTTTCAAAAATATTTCTGCTGTTTTGCGGCGTGTAACAAATTTGCGTTTCTTTAATTTATTAGTTAAAATTACCAATTATTTGTACCTTAACCTGCTCTTACACTACCTGTAAACTGTAATTGCCAATATGAAGAAGATTCTCATCATAGATGACGAGGTGAATGTTGGGCTGTTGCTATCTAAGTTCTTAACACGCAACGGGTTCGATGTTGATACTGCAGCCAATGGCGGCAGCGGGATGGAATGCTTAAAAAATAAGGAGTATAACCTGGTGCTTTGCGATTTTAGGTTGGAGGATACTGATGGCCGCGAAATGCTAAAGAATATCAAAGCACTTTATCCAAAAACAGGTGTAATTATTATAACGGGTTACTCGGATATAAAAATGGCGGTAGAGCTTATCAAAATGGGCGCGCACGATTATATCACCAAACCCCTTTACCCCGACGAAATATTAAATACCATTAACAAAGCCATCGAAACGCAATACGCATTGCAGGAAATGGCAGCGAACGATTATACCAGCGATAAACCCCAAAAGGAAAGCAAAAAACAAGTGCTGTCGGGTGAATTTGTTGCAGGTACCAGCCGTGCTTCAAAAGAATTGCAAAAACAGATAGAACTGGTGGCTCCTACCAACTACAGTGTAATTATTTTAGGCGAAAGCGGTACGGGTAAAGAATCGGTTGCCAAAAGCATCCACTTAAACAGCCTGCGGGCCAACCAGCCTTTTATAGCTATGGATTGTGGATCGCTCACCAAAGAGTTGGCCGCAAGCGAATTCTTCGGGCACGAGAAGGGCTCGTTTACCGGTGCTTTTGCTACCAAAATTGGCCACTTCGAAATGGCCAACGGCGGCACTTTGTTTTTGGATGAAGTGGGCAACCTATCTTACGAGATACAGGCCGCCTTACTACGTACCGTGCAGGAACGTAAGGTAAAGCGCATTGGCAGCACCAAAGAGATAGACCTGGATGTGCGCATTATAATTGCCACTAACGAGAACCTGCAGGAGGGCATTGCAAAAGGCCGTTTCCGCGAAGACCTGTACCACCGTTTTAACGAGTTTAGCATATACATGCCCCCCCTGCGCGATAGGGGCAATGATATTATGATGCTGGCAGAACACTTCCTGAAAATTGCCAACCACGAACTCGACCGTAACGTAACTACTTTTTCGCCCGAGGTAGTGGAGTGTTTTATGAACTACCGCTGGCAAGGAAATATCCGCGAATTGAAAAACGTGGTACGCCGTGCAACTTTGTTAACAGAAGGTACGGAAGTAGGCCTCAAAAGCCTGCCACTGGAGATAACCAATTTTAAAGGCGGCGCATATGATAATAGCAACGGCTATAATACCGGCAATGGCTATAGCAACGGACAGGCTACACCACAACCCGCAGAAATAAAAGAAGCCCCCAGGCACGATTTGAAGAACGCCGCTTTAGGTGCCGAACACGAAACGATATTGAAAGTACTGCGCGAAGTGAACTTTAATAAAACAAAGGCCGCGGAGATATTAAATATCGATCGTAAAACGCTCTATAATAAAATGAAGGCCATCAACCTTAAATAACTTATGGCAGGCAACCCCGGCAATATGCCCGATGAAGAAGCGCTTTTAACGCTGAAGCACGATATAAAAAATCAGCTATCCAATATTACACTCGCTATAGAAGGGCTACGGTACGAGGTAGGGGATATAGGCGGCGATATGGGGCTTTATATTGAAAGCATGCTTACATCGGCACAAAAGATAGACCGCCTGCTGGATATTATAGAAGCTGATAAATAATTTCAAATCAGCCCGATATAGCTAAAACTTTTTAGGTTTCTTTTGTTTATATAGCACACTAAGGCTTTTCACGGGAATGTCCATTTTTAACTATAAGCAGCGCAACAATATAGTACTTGTAAGCATTATTGTGCTGGGCTGCTTTTTGCTGTATGCACTAAGCGAATTATTCAGTTCGATATTAGGCGCAATTGTGCTTTTCACCATTTTTAGGCCCTTTTACCTGTACATGGTAGAAAAGAAAAAGCTCAATGGCACCTTCGCGGCCCTTATTATCATCTTTATTTCGCTTATCGTTATCGTAATACCATTCCTGTCATTAAGCATTATGGTGATCGGCAAGATAGGCAGCATTAATAAAGATGCTATTCACCTGGACCAATGGACAGCCAAAATTGATGCCTTTACCGGCGCTAATTTAAACCAGCCGCATTTTGCCGAAGATACCCTGCAAAAACTGGGTGCCTATGGCGCGGATCTATTCCCATCCATACTGGGCAGCGCAGCCAGCATCATCCTAACGCTGTTGGTGATGTATTTTTTAATGTATTTTATGTTTACGCAAATGCGCGAGTTTGAAACAGGCTTGTTGAAATATGCTCCGTTCCGCGAGCAGCATGCGCTTAAGTTTGCCCTGGCCCTGCGCGATTCTACCTACTCCAATGTATTAGGGCAGGGCATTATAGCCATAACACAGGGCGTATTGCTGGCTATGGGCTTTTATGCGTTTGAGATACCCGACGCTATATTTTGGGGCGTAATAGGGGTGTTCCTGTCGTTTTTGCCGGTAGTAGGGGCACCAACCATGTGCATACCGGCCAGCCTCATATTCTTTGCCAGCGGGCAAAATTTAAAAGGGGTGTTATTGCTGGCTTACGGCCTGTTATTTATTGGTAATGTAGATAATGTTTTGCGCGTTATCATCAATAAAAGGGTAGGGAATACGCACCCTATAATTTCGGTAATAGGCGTATTTATTGGGTTGCCGCTTTTTGGCATACTTGGCCTTGTTTTTGGGCCGGTATTGCTATCTTATTTCTTATTATTGTTGGAAATTTACGAAACAAACCGGCTGGCCGCCGATAGGCTGGAGCGGATAAGAACCGGGCCGGATATGTAACAATATGGGTATGTAAAACGTTATTATCATAATTACAAAAAATACCCTTTAAACAGCAAAACAAATAAATTTAGTAATTAATAAAACAAATATTCAACTTAAAAATTAATACAATATGAACGATAACACAAAAGTAGTTGTCGCGCTGCTGGCAGGATTAGCGGCAGGAGCGGCACTTGGAATTTTATTTGCACCAGAAAGAGGTACAGAGACCCGTGATAAGCTTTCAGATTCGTTAAAGAACCTGGGCGATACCATTAAGGAAACTGCTTCTAACGAGCTCGACAGGCTTTTAAATTTAAAAGATACCGTGGTAGATAATATTAAAAGTAAAGTGCGCTCTACCGAAGAAGAATACCAGGACGACCTGGAACACGCTTAAATTTTATTTGCGGGTTAATTTAAACCCCCAACATTAGCCCGATATATGGAACAACAAAAAGAACAGGCACGCCCTATTATTGACCAGGCAAAAGAGTACGTTGAAACCCGCGTAAAACTTCTGAAACTGGAAGTAATTGAACGCAGTACATCTATTATAGCCAACGTTGTTGTAGAACTTATTGTTATTATAGCTATTGTGCTTACATTTTTATTCGCAAGTTTTACACTGGCGCTTTTCCTTGGCGATGTTTTCCATTCTAACTGGAAAGGTTTTGGCTCTGTTGCAATTTTGTACCTGCTATTTGCGGTTGTTTTAATTGTAGCAAAAAAACCTATCGAACGGCCTATTGTTAACATACTGGTAAGAAAGCTTTTTAAATAATATATGGAGATCCTGATACAAAACGCCAACGACCTGAAGGTAGAGATAGCAAGGTTAAAAAACATGGAGGTTGAGCAATCGGTGGCTTTAAGGGCACGGTTTAGCAGCCCCGCGGCTATATTCTCCACAGCAATGTCCCTGTTCCCCAAATCGCCAACTGTGGATGGGGTAAAGAACGAAAGCTTTTTTAGCCAGGATTTTTTAGGGTTAATATCGCGCATAGCGCTGCCGTTAACGCTAAATAAAACCATATTTAGACATTCGAATTTTTTAGTGAAAACGCTGGTTGGGATCTTATCTCAAAAGGCCTCGCATTACATTAGCGAAGATTCGGTAAGCGGTGTTTGGGGTAAGGCTAAAGCGCTTTTTGCAAAATTCACAAAAAAGAAGGATGAGGGTAAACCAGTTGTAACGGCATACGCACAATAACAATATTAAAATTGCCCTGTTGCGAAACACGGCTGTAAAAGGGGATGGGCTTGAAAAAGCTTATCCCCTTTGCTTTAGTCCTAATTTATTTCCTGGTTTTGCGCCCCAAAAAGTAAAGGAAGATTGGAAGAATACGGTATGCCCAATACCTGTAACACCATTTATTACTACTGTATAACCGTGCTTTAACCCCGTGTTGCCCGGGTGAAAACACCCCTTTTTATAATTCCCCCCTCGCCGCTGTAGCACAATCCTGCATGCCTCCGTAAGGCTATTTACTTAGTGTAAAAACAACACTGGGCAATCGTTCATAACAGAACGGTGCACTGTACGGAAGCGAACAGTTTAAAACCGCTCATAA
>CBFGNE010000339.1:0-5008 GCA_965649995.1 uncultured Mucilaginibacter sp. | reverse complement strand
TCTGTTAACATACTTTTGGCACAAGCTCCCAACCTGGTTAAATATGTAAACACCCGGCAGGGTACCAATACCAAATACGAATTTTCGTACGGCAATACTTATCCGGCAACATCTTTACCCTTTGGCATGAATACCTGGACACCCCAAACCGGCAAAAATGGCGACGGCTGGAAATACCAGTATTTTGAAAAAAAAATCCGCGGCTTTCAGCAATCGCACCAATGCAGCAGCTGGGTGAACGATTATGCTGTTTTTTCGTTAATGCCCGTAACCGGCGACTTGGTGGTGAACGAAGATCAACGCGCCGCAGCCTTCAGTCACGATAATGAAATTGCACAACCCAGTTACTACAAAGTTAAGCTGGATAACAACACCAGCGCCGAGATGACGCCCACCGAACGTGGTGCACACCTCCGTTTTACGTTCCCTAAAGACGCAGGCTCGTATTTGGTACTGGATGGCTACACCAAAATGAGCATGGTAAATATAGACCCAAAAACAAGGACGATAACAGGCTATGTAAACAATTGCCGTTGGGCACCAAAGGAGTTTAAGAACTATTTCATCATTACGTTTGATAAACCGTTTACCGCTTTTGGTACCTGGGAGAATAAAAAGAATACCATAAAAGCTAATAACAATTCCGCCGAAGGCGATGGCATTGGCGCTTACATTAAATTTAAGGATGGAGAAACCGTGCAGGTAAAAGTGGCCTCATCTTACATCAGCCAAGATCAGGCTGCACTAACTTTACACACAGAATTGGGCAGTTATAAATCATTTAACGATACCCGTAAAGCTGCTGATAAGGTTTGGAACACCCTGCTTGGCCGCATGGCAGTAGAGGGCGGCACCGAAGAAGAAAAGGCAACATTTTATTCTTGCATGTACCACGCCAACTTGTTTTCGCACCAGTTTTTTGAATACGGTAAGGATGGCAAACCCTATTATTACAGCCCTTATGATGGCAAGATACATGATGGGTATATGTATACTGACAACGGTTTTTGGGATACATTCCGCGCCCAATTTCCGCTGAATACTATTCTGCATCAAAAAATGGAAGGGCAATTGGTGCAGGCACTTTTAGATGCTGAAAAACAATGCGGCTGGCTGCCAGCCTGGTCATTCCCGGCAGAAACAGGCGGCATGCTGGGTAACCACTCCATATCGTTATTAGCAGATGCCTGGATGAAGGGTATCCATTCCTTCGACCCAAAGCAAGCTTTAGAGGCATATTACCACGAGGCAACGAACAAAGGTCCGTGGGGCAGCGCTAACGGCCGCCCCGGTTGGAAAGAATATTTCACCAATGGTTATGTGCCTTACTCTAAACAAACCGAAGGCTCCACCGCCTGGACGTTGGAGTTTGCTTACGATGATTTTTGCGCCTACCAACTGGCAAAGGCTACAGGTAATAAGTACTACGAGGACGTTTTTGCCCGGCAGATGTATAACTATAAAAACCTGTTCGACCCGAAAACGCGCTTTATGCGTGCCAGGGATACAAAAGGTAACTGGATAGAACCCTTCGACCCCTTGGATTGGGGTGGCCCTTACACCGAGGGCAATGCCTGGCATTGGACCTGGTCGGTTTTTCATGATACGCAAGGGCTGATCAATTTAATGGACGGCGATAAAAATTTTACCGCAAAAATGGATTCAGTGTTTACCGAACCCGGCACCATTAAAGTGGGCGGCTACGGCCAGGTTATCCACGAGATGACGGAAATGGCCGAATTTAAAATGGGGCAGTTTGCGCAAGGGAACGAACCTATGCACCACATGCTGTATTTGTACAATTACGCCGGGCAGCCATGGAAAGCCCAGCGGCGCCTGCGCGACGTGATGGATAAAATGTACAACGCTACAGAAAACGGTTACCCAGGTGATGAAGACGAAGGGCAGATGTCGTCGTGGTTTGTGCTGAGCGCAGCAGGTTTTTATAGCGTTTGCCCGGGTACAGATCAATACGTTTTCGGTAGCCCGCTATTTAAAAAAATGACTATTGCGCTGGAGAATGGCAATAAATTCATCGTCGATGCCAATAACAACAGCAAAACCAATGTGTATATCCAATCGGCAACCCTGAATGGCAAGCCCTATACCCACAATTTTATAACGCAGGCCGATATTATGAATGGTGGTGTACTGCACCTCGAAATGGGGGATAAGCCGAATTTAACAAGGGGCCTTGCTGTGGGAGACAAGCCGTTTTCGTTATCGAAAGCAACTCAGCCATAGGAGCTAATACATGGTCTCCGTAGTAAAAGTTGATGCGGTTTTGGTACTTGCAAACATTTGAGTTAATTTACAGTACCAATATAACCCAATTAAAACTTTCAACGGATGGACGCTAAACCCAAGTTTACCGAACGGAAATACCTTTTAGTGCTGTTATTTGTAACCTCCCTTTTTTTGATGTGGGGCATATCGATGACCTTGGGGGATGTACTAAACCGGCATTTTCAAAACGTGCTGCATGTAACTAAGGCCCGGTCGGCTTATGTGCAGTTTTCCATCTTCGGTGCCTATTTTGTTATGGGAATACCCGCGGGGCTTTTCATGAAGCGGTTCGGCTATAAAAACGGTGTACTGCTTGGGTTGTTACTGTATTCGGCCGGGGCATTTTTGTTTATACCAGCGGCAGACGCACAATCTTTTACATTTTTTAGGGTAGCCTTATTCATCCTCGCATGCGGTATGGCAACGCTGGAGGCGGTTGCGCACCCCTTTGTAGCGTCCCTGGGCGATCAGCGTACCAGCGATCAGCGTATAAATTTTGCGCAGGCATTTAACGGCGTTGGGGGCATCATTGGCCCCATTATTGGCAGTTCGGTTATTTTTGCTGGTGAGCAGGATCTTGTATCGGTAAAACACCTTTACATTGTTATCGGGGCAGTTATAGCCGCAATTGCCATTACTTTTGCCTTTGTAAAAGTGCCGCCACTTACCGATCCGCACGCCGTGGCTATTGATTCTTATTCCACCGTAGAAGTGGCGCATGCCGATAAAAAATTATTCCAGCATAAGCATTTTGTTTTTGCAGTGATTGCGCAGCTTTTTAATGTTGCGGCACAGGGCGGTACATGGGCGTTCTTTATCAATTACGGGCACGAGGTGATGCATTTTAGCGATGCTACGGCCAGCAATTTTTTCTCGTTGAGTATGGTGATGATGATGATCGGCCGATTCGCAGGCACATACCTGATGCGTTTTATTGCACCCAATAAGTTATTAGCGGCGTTTGCGCTGGGTAATATTCTAATGTGCGTTATTGTGGCGCAGGGTTTTGGCTGGGTATCATTTGTGGCGCTGTTATTCATCAATTTCTTCTTCAGCATTATGTTCCCTACCATATTTAGCCTGGGGTTGAAAAATATGGGGAAACAAACCCAGCAAGCTTCCTCGTTTATTGTGATGGGCGTTGTTGGGGGTGGTTTATTCCCGTTGGTAATGGGCTTAATTGCAAACCATAGTGTAGCACAAGCTTACTACCTGCCTATAATTTGCTATGTGGTTATCTTCCTTTTTGGTTTTAATTATCGGCGCTTAAATAAAAACCCTGTTTAAGGATAATTTTATGCCAAAATAATATTAGGACACTTCGGTTTTATTGGAAATCTTTACAATAAATCGATTTATCAGTTAATTCTGCCTATCCTTGTTTGTGATATTATTTTATATTTGGATTCATTAATGTAGCACGTGAAAAAACTCTCTATAGTTGATATTGCCAACCACTTAAACGTTTCTAAAACCACTATATCCTTTATCCTTAATGGCCGTGCCCAGGAGAAGAGAATTGGTAAAGAACTGGTGGAGCGCGTACAAAAATTTGTAGACGAAGTGGGTTATAAACCTAATTCGCTTGCCAAGAGTTTGCGAACAGGCAAATCAAATATTATTGGGCTAATGGTGGAAGATATTTCCAACCCGTTCTTCGCAGCTATTGCACGCCTGATAGAAGATCGCGCCTATAAAAACGGCTACAAAATTATCTATTGCAGTACTGATAACGATACAGCCAAAACCAAGGAACTTATTAATATGTTTCGCGACAGGCACGTAGATGGGTACATCATTGCACCGCCCGAAGGTATCGAAGATGATATTAGTTCGCTGATAAAAGAGGGAATGCCCGTGGTGCTTTTTGACAGACACCTGCCCAAGGTAAGTACGGATTATGTGGAGATTGATAACCTTTTTAGTACTTATAACGCTACTATGCACTTGGTGCAACAAGGGTATAAAAACATAGCATACATAACCTTTGCATCGCACCAAACACAAATGCAATCACGGTTGCAGGGGTATAAAGATGCGTTGAAGGAAAGCGGTTTAAAAGCCAACATCCAGGAGATCGTTTTTAATCAGGATGAGGAACAAATAATGGGGCCAATTAGCGCGTTCCTCAAAAAGAACAAACACCTCGACGCTGTGTTTTTCGGCACCAACCATGTTGGCACCTGTGGGTTAAAAGTGATTAATAATCTTGGCCTTAAGGTACCATCAGACCTAGCCCTGGTCTCTTTTGACGATTACGATGTGTTTAAGCTTTTCTCGCCACCGGTTAGCGCTATTGCCCAGCCGATTGAAGCCATAGCCGATAGTGTAATAACGGTGCTGTTGAACAAACTAAATACCTCATCACAGCATATCAGCTCCCAGTCCATCATCCTCAAGACTGATTTTAATATCAGGGGATCCTCAAAAAAGGTCGAAAACGCCCTGATGGACGCTAAGTAGTTATAAGCTTTTTAGTGGAAGTAACATACACTTTCCCGCGCCACTCCCCAATCGTTCTATAACGTGGATAAAGGCTGTAAGCGATCATTTAATTTGTACGGTAACAACCTGCTATGAGTTTTGCGGGCGGGCCTGCATAATTAGCGGCAAACGTACCAGCCATTCCAAATGTAAAAAAGCCCCTCTTTCAAGGGGCTTTCTGCAAATGTAGCGGGGAGCAGGATCGAACTGCCGACCTTAGGGTTATGAATCCTACGCT
>CBFGNE010000338.1:0-5028 GCA_965649995.1 uncultured Mucilaginibacter sp. | reverse complement strand
GATTACGTTTCCATCAATACCGATGCAGATTTTGTGTACGGCGCAAAAAACGCTGTGGGCAAATCCATCAAGCTTATTTCAAAAGGCAATAACTACAACTATAAAGGCACGCTTGATTTTAAAGTGACCGATCCGGAAACAGGCAAGGTGCTTTACCAAAAAACAAACAAAGCAGCTTTTAACGGGCACAAACCCTTCACCTATACATTTAACGCCGCGGCTATCGAACGGAAATCGTACGAATTGAGTTATTTGTTTACCGATAGCTTATCGGGCACCAAAATTTTAAAAACAGAAACCACGCCGTATATACTCACCCCGGCACCATCGGCACAGCCAAAAATAAATGGCCCCGATATTTATGGCGCACGGCCGGGTAACCCCTTTCTGTACCTTATCCCGGCAACCGGGCAAAAACCGCTCACTTACAAAGCAGAAGGACTGCCTAAGGGCCTGGTGCTTGATGCAAAGACAGGGGTAATAACAGGTTCGGTAGCCAAAAAAGGCGATTACCCGGTAATTTTTACCGTAAGGAACGTGGTAGGCTCGAGCACCAAAATTTTTACTATCCGCATTGGCGATAAAATTGGCTTAACCCCTGCTTTGGGCTGGAACAGCTGGAACGCCTTTGGATTAAGTGTGGACGATGCCCGTGTGCGTACCGCTGCGCGTACCATGATAGAAAAACTGGCTTCGTACGGATGGAACTATGTAAATATTGACGATGGATGGGAAGTTGATAAACGCCTGCCAAATGGCGAGATAGCCGCAAACAGCAAATTCCCGGATATGAAGGGCCTGACTACCTATGTGCACAGCCTGGGTTTAAAAATGGGCATCTATTCATCGCCCGGTCCAACAACCTGTGGTGGCTATCTTGGGAGCTGGCAACACGAAGACCAGGACGCTAAAACTTATGGCGATTGGGGCATAGATTACTTAAAGTACGATTGGTGCTCTTACACCGAAGTATCGCCAAAAAACCCAACGCTTGATGATATGAAGAAGCCTTACCAGGTTATCCGTTCATCATTGGATAAGGTAAACCGCGATATTATGCTGAGCTTTTGCCAGTACGGTATGGGCAAGGTTTGGGAGTGGGGTGCCGAAGTAGGTGGCAATAGCTGGCGCACTACAGGCGATATAACTGACACCTGGAGGAGCATGTCGGAAATTGGGTTTAACCAGGTAGCTGCCGTTCCGTTTGCACAGCCCGGGCATTTTAACGACCCTGATATGCTGGTAGTAGGGAAAGTAGGCTGGGGGCCAACCCTGCACAATAGCCACCTTAGCCCCGATGAGCAATACACCCACATCAGCCTTTGGAGCCTGCAATCGGTACCGCTGCTGATAGGCTGCGATATGGGCGCACTGGATAAATTCACATTGAATTTATTGACCAATAACGAAGTACTGGCCATAGATCAGGATGCCCTGGGCAAAGCTGCCAAACAGGCTGTGAAAGGCGATAACTACCAAATTTGGGTAAAGGGTATGAAGGATGGGAGCCGGGCTATAGGCCTGTTTAACCTGTCGGATAAGTACCAAACCATTACCCTGCCGGGCGAAACCGCCGGGGCTTACAAAACCATCCGCAACGTGTGGGAGCAAAAAGATATTGTCAAGGGTGCCGGCGATTTTAAAGCAAGCGTTGCACCACACGGGGTAATGCTGGTGAGGGTGAAGTAGAGGAACAAACAACACAACGTCATTGCGAGGAGGAACGACGAAGCAATCATCGGCAAGCAGAGCGGACTTGCATAGCGGCTCTGCTTGCCGATGATTGCCGCGCTATCGCTCGCAATGACGGTATCTTTAATTTATAAATAGGTTTATATGAGCATAGTATGGAAAGGGGTATTTCCCGCGGTAACAACAAAGTTTACCGAAAACGACGAATTGGATTTCGAAGCATTCGATAAAAACATCGAGGCGCAATTGGAAGCAGGTGTAAACGGCATCGTAATAGGTGGTTCGCTTGGCGAGGCCAGCGTGCTTACCGATAGCGAAAAAATTGCCCTACTGGAGCACACCGTTAAAGTGGTGGCCAAGCGCGCTTACGTGGTGCTGAACATTGCCGAGCAAACCACTAAAGCTGCCCTGCAGTGCGCAAAAAACGCCGAAAAATATGGTGCCGATGGGCTGATGATGCTGCCGCCGCTGCGTTACAAGGCAGATGACGAAGAAACCGTAAAATATTTTGCGGATGTGGCCAAAAGCACTAAGCTGCCCATTATGATATACAATAACCCCTACGATTATAAGATAGAGGTTACGCTGGATATGTTCGAGGAGCTTTCGCAATACAAAAACATCCAGGCGGTGAAAGAATCAACCCGCGATGTAAGCAATGTTACCCGTATGATCAACCGTTTCGGCAACAGGTTTGCCATCATGACGGGTGTAGATACGCTGGCATTAGAAAGCCTTTTTATGGGTGCAGATGGCTGGGTAGCCGGTTTAGTAGATGCCTTCCCGAAGGAAACTGTTGCCGTTTACCGTTTGGCCAAAGCCGAACGGATGAAAGAGGCACTGGCCATTTACCGTTGGTTTTTACCCGTGCTGGAACTGGATATCCACCCAAAACTGGTGCAGTACATTAAACTTGCCGAAAGCGTTACCGGGCTGGGTACCGAAACCGTGCGCCTGCCGCGTTTAAAAGTAACCGGCGAGGAGCGTGACCGGATATTGGGCATCATTAAACACGCTGTAAAAAGCCGCCCCGAGTTGCCTGCCGGCAGTTGGGGCGTTGAGGTTGAAGCAGAGGTGGATGTAACAGGGGTTAGTTAGGACCCGTTGTCATTTCGATCCGAGGTACGAGGGAGAAATCTTGTTAATTATGCAAAGCCGCCGCGCAAAGTCGCTATGTGCATATCTAACAGGATTTCTCTTCGCCCCGGTGCTCCCTTTCCACCCCACATGCTCATCGAAAAGACATTTGGGTTATTGTTTATTAAAACCAATTCATGAACACTCAAAATACAATAGGCTACACCATTCAACCGCCAAGCGGCAAAAGCTTCAGAGCGGTAAACCCGGCGAATAACCAGGAAGTGGAGGGCGATTTCCATATAGCTACTACGGCTGATGCGGATGCCGCCATGCAGCTGGCAGATAAGGCCTTTGCCGTGTACCGCCATACCGACGCCAAAACAAAGGCTGCCTTTTTGCGAAGCATTGCCGAAGGCATTACTGCGCTGGGCGATGAACTGCTGAACCGTTGCGCGGCCGAAAGTGGCTTGCCTATTCCCCGCTTAACGGGCGAACGGGCACGCACAACCGGCCAGTTAAATATTTACGCCAACCTGCTGGAAGAAGGCAGTTGGGTGGAGGCCGTTATCGACACCGCCATCCCCGACCGCACACCTTTGCCACGGGTCGATCTTCGCAAAATGATGGTGCCCCTCGGCCCGGCGGTGGTGTTTGGTGCCAGCAACTTCCCGATGGCGTTCTCCGTTGCCGGTGGCGATACCGTTTCGGCATTGGCCGCGGGTTGCCCGGTGGTGGTGAAGGCGCACCCGGCACATCCCGGCGCAAGCGCAATGGTGGCTGAGGTAATTATGCAGGCCGCACAGAAGCATGGGCTGCCGGATGGCGTTTTCTCTCATTTATTAGATGATGGTTACGCTGTTGGCGAGGCATTGGTAAAACATCCCAAAACAAAGATAGTTACCTTTACCGGTTCGTTTAAAGGAGGCATGGCACTGGTTAAAATGGCACGCGAACGCGACGAGCCTGTCCCCGTGTTTGCCGAAATGGGCAGTACCAACCCGGTAATATTATTGCCCCTGGCCCTGCAAAACCGTGCCGAGGAGTTAGCCAAACTCTGTGGGGCTATCACCACCAACGCAGGGCAGTTTTGTACTAAACCAGGCCTATTGTTAGCAGTAAGATCCGACGGGTTGAACAGGTTTACAGATGCACTTGCTTCAGCCATCGCCGATGTCAATTCAGCAACAATGCTTACAAAAGGTATTGCCGGTAATTACGAAAAGCTTTCAAGAGAACGGTTGGCAGATCAATCCGTAAATATCATCGGGCAATCGGATAAACTAAATGCCGAAAACGCAAACCAGGCCTTAGCTGTGGTAACCGAAATTTCTGCTGTGGATTTCCTGTCGGACGAAAAATTCAAGGAGGAGGTTTTTGGCCCTTACAGCATGCTGGTGGTGGCGGATGATATGGCACAACTGGAACAGGTTGTAGATTCCCTGCACGGGCAACTTACCGCTACACTAATGGCCGAAAAAGGTGAACTGGCGCAGTACACCGGGCTTGCCAACAAACTATCAAACCTTGCCGGCCGGGTAGTATTAAACGGCCCGCCAACGGGTGTGGAGGTAGGCAACGCCGTACAACATGGCGGGCCATTTCCGGCAACGTCTGATAGCCGTTTCACCTCGGTGGGTACCGCTGCTATTAAACGATTTGTGCGCCCCGTATGCTGGCAAAACTGGGATAACGAACTATTGCCTGATGCCCTGAAGGACGAAAATCCGCTGGGGATTTTGCGCTTGTATAATAATGAATGGAGTAGGAAATAGTGAGTGGAGAACAGTGAGTGGGGAGTGGTTAAAATATGTTCGCCGCTTGTAACCATTCACCATTCACCGCTCACCACTCACCAAAATATTATGACTAAAACATTCTTCTGCATAGATGCGCATACCTGCGGTAATCCGGTTAGGCTGGTTGCCGGCGGCGGCCCAAATTTAACAGGGACCAATATGAGTGAAAAGCGCCAGCACTTTTTAAAAGAGTACGACTGGATACGCAAAGGCTTGATGTTTGAGCCGCGTGGCCACGATATGATGAGCGGTAGTATCTTGTATCCGCCTCACGATCCGGCGAATGATGTTGCTGTTTTGTTTATCGAAACCAGCGGCTGCCTGCCCATGTGCGGGCATGGCACAATTGGCACCATTACTATTGCTGTGGAGGAAGGGCTTATCACCCCAAAAACGCCGGGCATTATCCGTATGGAAGCGCCTGCGGGATTGGTGCTTATCTCCTACAAACAAGTTGGCG
>CBFGNE010000337.1:0-5068 GCA_965649995.1 uncultured Mucilaginibacter sp. | reverse complement strand
TGCCTTTGGTATAAGCCTGCTTTATTTCGCGCGGCATATATAGGTTGTGAGCCTGTAGCTGTAGCAGGAACAGGCTGCACAATGCGGTTAACGCAATTGGTTTTAACATAAGTGTGAGGTTATTGGATGATATTTTGAATTTAAAAATTAGCGCGCAAATTAAATATTATACCTGTAATAGTTGAGACGGTTATGGTAAACGAATTGTTACAATGCCGGTGGTATATTAATTTGCTTAGCGGCAATTAATTATATTTATTTGTCAAAGTTATTTTAGTAGGGGTATTAAATAACTGTGCAAAGCCGGGCGTTATGTCCGGCTTTTGTTTTATACACGAATTGGGTTATTATTCGGATTAAAGGAACACGAATTTGTTCGGATTGAATCCTGTTCGTAAAATTGGTGTTTATTAATCTTTGGTAATATATTCCTTAGCAATCAGGGTAAACAGCTTATCATTATCCTGCGATTCATCCAGGTTTTCCTTCAGCAATTGAATGATGTTATCGTACTTCAGCGTTTTCGAGATCATGATGAGCATGCGGTACGAGGTTATATTTACGTGTTCCAGCAGTTGTACGTAAAGCATCAGGTCCAGGTCGTTCAGTATCGGTACGGTTTGGTTTTCGTCCAGGCAAAACTCATCCTTTATAATATTGGTGATAGGGTTACAGTTGGTATCTGCCGGTGTTTCGCCTAACAATGCATAAATACTTTTCAACCGCACAATTTGCTTCAGTACATCGTCGCTAAACTCTTCCATGGCCAGTTGCAAACCTTTAAACGATGCCAGGCTGATTAAATGCGGGAGGCTTTTGCGCAGAAAGCACTTGCCATTGTAAATGCGGTTGAGATGATGGGTGAAAACACCGTTCAGGAAATGATCATCTAATTGGGTCTCGGCTTGTTCTATCATTTTGTTTTAATTAAATAGTTACATGGAGCGTAAAACTGCGGGCAGTTTCCCAATAAAAAAACTGTTTTATATGTAAATGTAAGTTTAATTATCGGGCTTATAGTATATTGATACCTTTGCCAATTATTACTTGTGCTATGAAACATAAATTAGGCGATTTTGTGCGGTTTGTTGACGAAAAAATGGAGGGTTATGTAACCCGCATTATTAACGACCAAATGATAGGCGTAACCGGCGATGATGATTTTGAGATACCGGTACTTGCAACCAAAGTAACCTCGGTACACGGGCACAGCAAACTGGTGGGCGATGAGGAAGAGGGCGCGCCTGAAGCTGCGATCCCTACGGGGGAGTTTAAAAGCAAAGGGGTGTATATTGCCGTAATTGCCGATGCCAAAGCGAACTCGGTAGTGCATTTGCATTTAATAAACGAAACCTCGTACCAGCTTTTAGCCTCCGTTAGTACCGAACAGAATAAACAATATAAAGGCGAGTTTGCCGGCATTATAGAGCCGCGCAGCCATGCAAAAATATACTCCGCCAAGCTGGCCGACCTGCAGCTATGGCCGAAATTGGTTTTCCAGGTATTGTTTCACACCAAGCAAAACCAGCCGGTGCAAAGCCCGCTAAATGTAACCGAGCAATTTAAAGCGAAGGATTTCTCCGGGGCTAAAAAGCAAGTGCCTTTAATCAATCAATTGGGTTGGATGATCCAGTTGGATGAGCCCGAACTGGTTATCGATGCGGAAAAACTAAAAGAAGCATTTTTTAAGCCCGCCGAAGAAAAGCAAGTAGTTGCTAAACCAAAACCGGAGGTAGACCTCCATATAGAAAAACTACGCGATGATTATCAATTTTTAGCCAGCAGTGAGATATTGAACATACAGCTCAGCAATTTTAAGCATGCGCTGGATGCCGCCATAGTACACCAACTGCCCGATATTACTTTCATCCACGGCACAGGCAACGGCATATTGAAGCACGAGCTACACAAACTCCTCAGCAAAAACATCAAAGTGCAAACCTTTATGGATGCCCGCAAAGAGAAGTTTGGGTACGGGGCCACCAAAGTGATTTTGAAATAAAATAGCAGCTTGTTTTTCTTCGAAGAGCACAAAGATTTAAACATAGTATATTTTAGCAAAGGGCACAAAATTTTAAAACTTTGTGCCTTTTGCGGAAATAGGAGGTGCCCATATTCGTGTGTTTTATGGTAAAATCTTGCAAAGGTTAACATTTGTTCTACTAATATGTACAAATTACACACCACCGGTTTGTACGCTATTTTTATTTTTAAAAACTCAATTATTAATCATAATCTATGTTTCGGTTAAATTCTGTTTTTAAAAAATTAGCGCTCCTGTGTATTTGTATTACCTGTTTCTGTAATGCCAGGTCCAATGTTGTAACCTTTACCAAAACTGCCAAAGGCGTAACGTTTAAGCTGGATAAAGGCTCCATGCAGCTTAACATCTGCAAGCCGGATATCATTGAGGTGAAGTACACTATACTTAATTCTTTCCTTGCTAAAGAATCGCTGGTAGTAAACAACAAATGGCCGCAGGTTACCCCATTTAGCGTTACGGATGGCAAAACTGAAGTAACCATTACTACCAGCAAACTCAAAATAAAAATAAACAAGGCTACCAATGCTATCACCTATTGCGATTTAAGCGGTAAAGTGATCACGGCGGAGTCGGGCAGTAATAAATCTATGTCGCCCGCTACCATTGCCGGTATCGAAACCTACAACGTAAGCACCTCCTTCAACTCCCCGGCAAACGAGGCGTTGTACGGCATGGGCTGCCACCCGCTTGATTCGCTTAGCATTAACTACAAAGGCCGTAACCAGGATATGGCAATTAAATACCTTACCGGTGCTATCCCTGTAATGCTATCTACACAAGGCTATGGGCTGATGTGGGATAATTATTCGGCTTCAAACTTTTACGGCGCCGAAGAAGGGAATACGCAATTTAAATACGTATCCGAAAGTGGCAAACAGGTTGATTATTACTTTTTCTACGGCCCGGATTTTGACCATATTATTGATCTGTACCGCACCGCAACCGGGCGCGCGCCAATGTTTGGCAAATGGGCCTACGGCTTGTTCCAATCCCAAGACAGGTACCTGAGCGAGGCAGAGATACTAACCGTGAAAGACAATTACCGTAATAACCACATCCAGGTGGATGTATTGGTGCAGGACTGGTATTACTGGGATCCCTTGCCTATCGGTTCGCACATCATGAAGCCCGAGCGTTACCCACACCCCAAAAAGCTGGTAGATGCCCTTCACCAGGCAAACCTGCACGCCATGATATCCATTTGGCCGGTATTTGGTAAAGGAACGCCCAATTACGATGCCCTGGAAAAAATGGGCGGCCTCACCAGCATAACCTGGGACAACGTGGTTACCCACACCTTTGATACCTATTACGATGCCCACAACCCCAAAGCGCGTGACCTGTATTGGGCACAAGCCCGCGATAGCCTGGTAAAACGCTACGGTTGGGATGCCTGGTGGATAGACCAGTGCGAACCCGATAACGGTGCATTGCTCGACGAACGCCGTAAAGCAAATTTCTCGATAGGGAAAGGGATCGATTACTTTAATACCTACTCGTTACAACATACTAAAGGCGTATATGAAGGCTGGCGTAGGGATATCCCCGGCAAGCGTGCTTTCTTTTTGGTAAGGCAATCGTTTGCTGGTGAGCAGCGGAATGCGTCTACCTTATGGTCGTCTGATATCGAGTGTACTTTTGCCAATTTTAAAAACCAGGTGCCGCAAGGCATAAACGCCTGCGCATCGGGGATACCTTACTGGACATCAGACATCGGCGGTTACCATTGGCACTGGACAGCACCGGATTGGTCGAAGCCTGAATTTAGGGAGTTGTTTACCCGTTGGTTCCAGTTTGGGGCATTTAGCCCGATATTCCGTATACATGGGAAGGGGGAGCGGGCGATATTCTCTAAAAATTGGGACGAGGACACACGCGCCACGCTGCTGAAATTTGATAAACTGCGCTATCGCCTGTTGCCTTACATCTATTCGTTAGCTGGCCGCGTAAATACCGAAAATTACACCATGATGCGTGCGCTTACCTTCGATTTTCAGAAGGATGCCAATGTTTACGGCATACCTGATCAGTATATGTTCGGCCCAGCCTTTTTGGTGAACCCGGTTACCGCACAATTATATACCGGCACAGGCGCGGGAAGCAAAGCTAAAACCCGCGAGGTTTACCTGCCTGCTGCCACCAATTGGTACAACTTTTGGACAGGTGAGGTTACCAACGGCGGGCAAAAGCTTACCGTAGATGTGCCAATGAATATGATGCCGCTATACGTGCGTGCAGGATCTATCATCCCGATGGGGCCGGTAATGGAGTATGCTACCGAAAAACCAGCTGATAAAATAGAGCTGCGCATTTACCCCGGCGCAAACGGCACCTTCAAATACTACGAAGACGAGAACGAAAATTACAATTACGAAAAAGGCGCTAAAGCAACATTCACTTTAAACTGGAATGATCAACTGCGCCAATTAACAATATCTGCTACAAAAGGAAGCTTTAAAGGCATGCTTAAAAAGCATACGTTTAATGTAGTGCTGGTAAAAGGTGCGCATGGCTCTAATACGGGCGAAGCTGATAAGATAGACAAAGCGGTAATTTACACAGGAAAACAACTGGTAGTGAAGTTGTAGTTTAGATATACATCAACTGTACGATATCGTACAGTTGATGTATTAAATCCGAACGGATTAGTAGTTATTGAATTGATTTATTTGATTGATAATCAATTAATTAAGTAATTGGTATCTTTTTAGCCTTGTCAGTTTACCAAACTGATAAGCCATGCTTAAAAACTATTTCCTCATCGCATTTCGCAACCTGTCTAAAAACAAGGCGTTCTCGTTTATCAACATATTTGGGCTTGCCATTGGTATGGCAGCCTGCCTGCTCATCTTGCAATATGTTAGTTTCGAGCTGAGCTATGATAATTTCCATGCCAATAAAGATCGCGTTTACCGCATAAACCAGGACAGGTACGATAAAGGAAAATTAAGCACGCAGTGGGCAGGTGGGGCCTTTGCGCCGGGTAATGCTTTTAAAGCGGCTGTACCCGAGGTGGAAGATTTT
>CBFGNE010000336.1:0-5080 GCA_965649995.1 uncultured Mucilaginibacter sp. | reverse complement strand
TCCGGCAAGGATGTGGCCGAAAAAATGCTGCACGACAACGGGATTTACGATGTTCAGGTAATTTCTGTTGACGGGCAACTTACCGACCATTACAACCCGGCCGACAAAACCGTAAACCTTAGCGCCGATGTTTACCATAGCCGCAGCATTGCGGCAGCGGCCGTTGCCGCGCATGAATGCGGGCACGCCGTACAGCACGCTAAAGCATACGCGTGGTTAAGCCTGCGTTCCTCGCTGGTGCCTGTGGTTAATGTGGCCTCTACCCTCACTCAATGGACGTTGTTTATTGGTGTAATGCTGCTGTTTTTTACGCAAAGCGTTTTTATACTGGCCATAGGCGTTGGGGCACTGGCTTTGGTTACCCTATTCAGTTTTATTACACTGCCGGTAGAGTTTGATGCCAGCAACAGGGCGCTGGCCTGGCTCAACAACAATTATAATATCATGCAAACCAGCAGGGAACACACGCAAGCAAAAGATGCCCTTTGGTGGGCCGCCATGACATACGTAGTTGCCGCTTTAGGCTCGCTGGCTACGCTGGTTTATTATGCATCGTTTTTATTTAACCGGAGAGACTAAGTTAGCGATTAGAGACTGGTTAATTAGAGATTAGAGAACCGCTCCGATTAAATTGGGGCGGTTTTTTTTATTGGTTCGCTGTAACAGATAGTTTTGCGGCGCCGTCATGGTAGTATTATGAAAAAAAATATACTATTGGCCGCTTGCATACTGATGTTTGCGCAAGCCTGCAAAAAAGATACAACTTATACCAGTCAGCCTGTAAAAAACCTGCCGGGCGGAGTTGTTGTAATACCTGAAGTACCCGTAGGTACCAGCCCCGATACCGGCGAAACGCCACCAGCCGAAGAGCCCGTTACCGATGGTTTTGCATACCGCAAACTGGACAAGGTTTTGGGCTATAATAAGCCGTTGTTTTTGGACGTGGATGCAGATGGCTTTACCGATTTCACTTTCTCCAGCGTATTAATAGAGGAAAATGATAAGCCATACCTTTACCTGCTGGCAACCACTAAAAGCGGCACCGGGAATAAAATATTTGTACAAAACGGTCCCGACCTTGTTATCAACGCGTTATTTACCTACCCCTTTGAAAACGGGCAAACCATTGAACCTACCGTTGCCAACAATGGCAAATGGACGGACATAGGACAAAAAGGATTTATCCTCGGGGCATCAGAAACCAGCAGCAGCAAAGAACAGTATGGGCTTTGGATTAATAAAACCGATAAATACCTGGGCATACAATTTAAAATTGCCGGGCAGGTGCATTACGGCTGGGTAAAGCTAAGCCACGACAGCATTAAAAACGAAATTCTAGTAAAAGGCTTTGCTTATAATAAAACAAGCGGCCCAATCAAAGCAGGGCAGAAATAACCTGAATGTTTAAATGATGTGATTTGCCTTCCGCCGCGGCAAAACGAGGCGGAAGGTGTTTTCATACAAACGCAATCGGTAGCAACCATTGTTATAATCTCGCCGGTAATGCTACCTTAGTTTAAGCATATAGGCAAAAGCATGGCATCACTCCAAAACAAAAGAGACTGGCGTTTTCGGCTGCACGAGATCATTTATGAATCGAACACAACAGCGGGCAAGGCATTTGATGTTGGGTTGCTCATTGCCATTTTCACCAGCATTATGGTGGTGATGATCGATAGTGTGCAAAGCATCCACGGGCAGTATGGCGATATATTGCAGAAGGTGGAATGGGGTTATACCGTACTCTTTACTGTTGAATATGTTTTACGGCTCATCAGCATCCGCAAACCTATGCGGTATGTATTTAGCCCGCTGGGCATTATCGATCTGATTGCACTGATACCTTCCTATCTCAGCATATTTTTTATCGGTGCCCAATCGCTGTTAGTATTCAGGGCGTTGAGGTTGCTGCGTGTTTTCCGGATCTTTAAGCTGAGCCGCTTTCTTACCGAAATAAATTTTTTAACCGTGGCGCTAAAAGGCAGCCTGCGCAAAATCAGTATCTTCCTGCTTACCGTACTTACCTTAACGGTAATATTAGGCTCCATTATGTACTTGGTAGAGAAAAAAGAGAATGGCTTCTCTAACATCCCCGAAAGTATTTACTGGGCAATAGTAACCATCACAACGGTAGGCTACGGCGACATCTCGCCGGTTACCCCAACAGGTAAGTTTGTAGCCTCGGTAGTAATGCTGATTGGCTATGCCATTATAGCGGTGCCAACAGGCATTCTTACGCACGACCTGGCGATGGCTGCTAAAAAAGAAAAAAAGGAACTACCCGAAGCCTGCCCCAACTGTGGCCGCGAAGGGCACGATGGCGATGCTACATTTTGCAAGTTTTGCGGGGCAGCGCTGCTGTAGGATTAGAGTCAAGAAATAAGAATCAAGAGACAAGAATTAATACGTAAAAAAGGCCAGCTTCATCTATAAAGCCGACCTCCTATATTACTGTCTTGGTTCTTGATTCTTATTTCTTGACTCTCTCTTAATTGTACCGATACGGCGCTACTAAATAAAATTCGGGGATCTGCACGTTGAAAACGGAGCTGTCTAAAAGGCGTTCCATCTGGTATTCGCCTTTCATACTGCCCATATCGGTTTTGAGGTTGCAGCCTGATACGTATTCGTGCGAGTTACCGGGCTCTATAATGGGTTGCTGCCCTACCACACCTTCGCCTTCTACCTCGCGTTTAGCTCCGTTAGAATCGAATATATACCAATGGCGGCTAAGCAGTCGCACCGCATAGTTACCCAGGTTCTCTATAGTTACCCGGTACGCAAACATAAAATGGTCGTTAGCCGGGTTAGAATATTCGGGTTGGTAAATTGTTTCAACTGAAACCTTAACACCTTCAGTTATGATAGTAGCCATTGCTTCTTAATCCTTTTAATTCAAATATATAGCATCCAACGAAATATTACACCATTTCAAAGGCATATTTTTTGTCGACCTCTGCTAAAATATCCATAATCTCTTCTACGGTGCCGGCAGTAACAAGTTTCATCCTAAACTCTTTAAAATCAGGCACGCCTTTAAAGTAGTTGCTGTAGTGCCGGCGCATCTCAAATATACCGGTACGGGCACCCTTCCATTCCATCGATTTTTGCAGGTGGGTTTTGCAAACCTCAATACGCTCGGCAATGGTTGGTTTATCTAAATGTAAGCCGGTGGCAAAGTAGTGCTTTATCTCGCGGAAGATCCATGGGTAGCCAATGGCTGCACGGCCTATCATCATACCATCCACCTCGTACTGCATGCGCCATTCGGCGGCTTTCTCCGGCGAATCGATATCGCCGTTACCGAAGATAGGTATCTTGATGCGCGGGTTTTTCTTTATCTGGTGTATCAGGCTCCAGTCGGCAACGCCTTTATACATTTGCGATCGGGTGCGGCCGTGTATGGTGAGCGCTTTTATGCCAACATCCTGCAGGCGCTCGGCCACTTCGTAAACGTTTTTGGTGTTATCGTCCCAACCGAGGCGGGTTTTTACCGTTACCGGCAAATGGGTAGCATTCACAACTGCTTTAGTCATGGCTACCATTTTATCAATATCCTGCAACAAGCTTGCACCTGCACCGCGGCATGCAACCTGTTTTACAGGGCAGCCATAGTTAATATCCATTAGGTCCGGGCCGGCAAGGCTGGCTATTTCGGTAGCTTCGCGCATATGGTCGATATCGCTGCCAAAGATCTGGATGCCGATGGGGCGTTCGTATTCAAATATATCCAGCTTTTGACGGCTTTTGGCGGCATCGCGTATCAACCCCTCCGAGGAAATAAACTCGGTGTACATCATATCCGCCCCATTTTGCTTGCACACGTAACGGAAAGGCGGATCGCTCACGTCTTCCATCGGCGCCAGCAACAGCGGGAACTCCCCTAAATCTATATTTCCTATTTGTACCGACATGGGTTATATTCGTGCAAATTTACAAAAATTAAGCTAAATGATAAAAAGCGCTGAAAATCAGCTATCGCCGGGCCTGCAACTGGCCATCTATTTAGGGCTTTCCATTGGTATTATTTTTCTTTTTAATCTTATTGGTGTTGCTGTTATCGCCGCGTTTTACGGGGTGGATCTGGTTATGCAAATTATGCGGATGGATTTTTCTAATCCGCAAATGCAGCAAGCTTTGTATGGCTTACAAATTATTAGCACTACAATTCCTATCATACTTGCACCGGTAGTATTTGCCCGTTTTATTGTAAAAGATCCGGCTGATTACCTAAAACCGTCCTTCCGTTTCAACGTGTTTTTGTTAGTGGTGGCGTTTTTTGTGATGATGGCCTCTGCCCCATTAATAGAGGGCCTGAGCAATATAAACCAACAGTTAATTTTACCTAAATGGCTAAGCGGGTTGGAGGAATGGATGAAAAAAAGCGAGGAGCAGGCGCAACTAATAACCAAAGCCATTTTAAAAATGGATACCGTTTGGGATATGCTGAAGAACGTTTTGCTGATAGGCTTGTTAACCGCTATTGTAGAAGAGTTGATGTTTAGGGGCGTACTGCAAACAATTATGCAACGCTGGACAAAAAACACCCATGCGGCTGTTTGGATAACCGCCGCCTTGTTCAGTGCCTTCCATATGGAATTTTATGGCTTTTTGCCCAGGATGCTGCTTGGCGCACTGTTTGGTTATTTTGTAGCCTGGAGCGGTAGCATTTGGCCGGCCGTTTGGGGGCATTTTTTAAATAATGGCACAGCCGTTTTAGTAACATATTTGTTTCAGCAGAAAAAAATAAAGGTGAACCCGGATGATACCCACACTTTTACTTACGGGGGCTATATATTTAGCGCGATAATTATTATAATTTTGCTGTTAGTTTATAAAAACATTGCATCGGGCAAAAAACAGCCGGCTCAAATTAATGGAGAAGAACTGGGTTAAAATTTTTACATCATCCAATTTTTATCAATCAGAAATTGTTAAGCAAATGCTTACCGGCCACCACATCGATGCTGTATTGCTTAACCGGCAGGCATCATCCCATCACGATTTTGGCGACATTGAAGTTTACATTCACCAGGAAAACTTTAGCACTGCCGTTGAGATAATGATTTTGAACCAATTG
>CBFGNE010000335.1:0-5096 GCA_965649995.1 uncultured Mucilaginibacter sp. | reverse complement strand
ACCAGCACTTGTCTTCCTTTAATTCCGTCTATATTTAATGGTTCAGGCTCCTGTTTGTGCTCGGTACTTAATTTACATTTTATGGCAAAACGAAAGGTTGTTCCAATGCCTGGTTCGCTGTCAACAGTAATGTTTCCGCCCATAAGGCTTATCAGGCGGTCGCAAATAACAAGGCCTAAGCCGGTACCGCCATATTTTCGGGTAGTAGAAGAGTCAACCTGCGAAAACGGTTCGAACAATTTGGAAAGCTTATCTGCCGGGATACCTATCCCGGTGTCCCTTATTTCAAAACCAAGTTCTATTTCGTCATCATTCAACAGGTTTTTAAGGCCGATATCTAAAAAGATCTCGCCTTTATGCGTAAATTTCATGGCATTGCCAATTAGATTGATCAACACCTGCCTAAGCCTCATGCTATCACCAATCAAGTAGGCAGGCAGCCGGTGGTCCAGCTGGTACATCAGGTCGAGGCCCGCCCCGGCGGCTTTGCCTGCAAAAAGATCGAGTACTTCCTCTACGCAGGTCCTCAGGAAAAAAGCTTGCGGGTCGAGCTCCATTTTACCCGATTCTATTTTCGAGAAATCCAATATATCGTTTATCACATTCAACAAGGCTTCGCCACTATGCAATATAGTTTGCGAATACTCTTGCTGTTCGGGGTCAAGATCCGTTTCGTTCAGCAGCGAAGCCATTCCTAAAACGCCATTCATAGGCGTCCGTATCTCGTGGCTCATCGTTGCCAGGAACACACTTTTGGCCTCGTTGGCCCGCTTTGCTTCCTCGGTTTGGGTTTTCAGTTCTTCATTAAGTACATGCAGCACTTCCGCCTGTACCTGTAATTCTTCAGATTGGGCCTGCAATTCTTCCGCCTGTGCCTGAAGCTCACCGTTCGCTTCCTGTAGTTCTTCCGCTTGCTTATGCACTTCGCGGGTGCGTTCTATTACCTGCTTTTCCAACCTCGATTTTTGTTCCTCGATGTTACGTACCTTGTTTTTGTACCAGGCATAAATAATTGCAATGATTGATAATAAAACCAGCGCCCTGAACCACCAGGTGGCCCAGTATGGAGGCTTGATAGTGATTGTTAATGCGGTGCCTTTTTCATTCCAAACGCCGTCGTTATTGGATGCTTTTACCCTAAAAATATAGGTGCCGGGGTCGAGGTTGGTATAAGTAGCTTTACGCTGCTTCCCTACATAATTCCATGCTTTATCAAA
The DNA here is from genome assembly GCA_965649995.1 of uncultured Mucilaginibacter sp. Classification (GTDB taxonomy): domain Bacteria; phylum Bacteroidota; class Bacteroidia; order Sphingobacteriales; family Sphingobacteriaceae; genus Mucilaginibacter. The sequence continues at coordinate 3,879 of CBFGNE010000335.1, read as the reverse complement.
ATTTTCCAGCATGTAGGCATATTCGTTTTTTTCGGGCACGGTATGGTCAAGGGCTGCAAACTCAAACGTAAGCACCGTTTGATTGTAATTAAGGGAAATTTCTTTGGTGTACGTAATGGGGCGAACCAAGGGTGAGTTTTTGGTGCCAACCTTTACAGATTTGTTGAACAACTGGAAATCGGTAAGTATAACTTTTGCAATATTACGGTTGCGGCTAACGTTTGCGGGGTTTATTGCATTGAAGCCATTTATCCCGCCGAAGTAGATATCGCCGGTACTGCTGCGAAAACCGGCACTCTTAACAAACTCCCGGCTTTGAAGCCCATTATGCACATCGTAATTGTTGAACAGGCGGGTTTTAGGATCGAACCGGCTGATGCCATTATTGGTGCTTAGCCACAAAAAACCGGCGCTATCCTCTACAATACTATTGATCACATTGCTGCTTAAACCGTTCGCTATGGTATACGCAATAAATTTTTTGCGCTTGGCGTCCCAAAGGTTAAGCCCGCCGCCCATGGTACCCACCCAAATATTGCCCTTAGCGTCGCCTTTAATACAAAAAATGATATTGTTTGACAGGTTGCTGTTTTCTACATTCAGCCTGCCGAAGGTTTTGGTTACCGGATCGAAAATGCTGATCCCGGCGTTATAGGTGCCGATCCAAATATGGCCTTCGGGGTCCTCATAAAAAGCGTTGATAGAACTACCCGACAGCGCGTGCGGGTCGTTTAAATCTCTTTCATTTGAATTGTAACGGGTAACTTTCCCGCTCACCATATCGAGTACATTTACCCCATTGGTGTTTGTGCCCATCCATAGGTTACCCTTACGGTCTTCCATAAGGGTAAAAATATTATCGCTGCTTAACTGGTTGCCTGCACTGCCTGCCCGGTAATGCTTAAAAGTATTTTTTTCCGGGTCGAAATAATTCAATCCTCCGCCGTAAGTGCCCAGCCATAAAGCTTCGCTGTTTTTATGTTTGCAAATGGCAAGTACTGCATTGGCAGATAAGCTGTTTTTATTTGCCGCATCGTGAACGTAATGCCTGAATGTGCCGGTTTTGGTGTTCAGCAGGTTAAGCCCTCCACCGTCGGTACCTATCCAAATCCCGCGCTTATCGTTTTCTCCAAACGCGGTTACTATACCCTGGCCTAAGGCATCGCTTTTGGTATCTTTACTGTGGTACACATCAAACAGGAGTAAATTCTTGTCGTATTTATTCAGCCCCCCGCCATTTGTGGATGCCCACAGGATACCTGCGTCGTCTGCCAGTAGGGCTAACACCGATTTGCCCTTTAAAGAATTCAGGTCATCAGGGTTATTGTTGTAGGCGTTGAATTCGCCCTTGTTGTTATCCAAAATGTTCAAACCTTCTTCGGTTCCTATCCATACAGAACCATCCTTGCCTGTGGCAAATGAGTACACCGTATTGCTGCTGATGCTTTTGGGGTTTTTGGCGTCGTGTTTATAAGTAGCGAAGGTGTTGTTAACGGCATCGTATTTATTTAAGCCATCCATGGTGCCAACCCATATATTGCCTTTAGCATCCTGCGCAATCCCCCGTACCTGGTTATCACAAATAGAACCCGGATCGTTAGCGTGGTGCGAAAATTTAACAAACTGGTTTTTACTGCGGTTGTAAAGGTTTAAGCCCCCGTTGGTGCCAACCCATATATTATGTTTATTGTCTTCAATAACTGCAAAAATATTGCTGTTGCTCAAACTATCCGGGTTAAGCAGGTTTGCGTTGTAATGCATAAACCTTTGCGTTTGCCGGTTAAAAACATTTAGGCCACCGTAGGTACCAATCCATAAATTACCCAGGTAATCATCACATATACTCAATATATAATTGTTGCTTAATGCACCTTCGCTTGCTTTTGTAGGGTAGTTTATAAACGAATCATTTTCCCGGTCGTATTTACTTAAGCCATTATTAGTACCTATCCAAAGCGTGCCTTCCCTGTCTTCAAACAGCGCACCTATGCTGTTGCCATTTAAGCTATGCGCATTTTTTGGGATATTACGGTAAATAGTAAAATTATAGCCGTCGTAGCGGTTAAGGCCATCATAGGTGCCAAACCACATAAAGCCGTATTTGTCTTTAACAATGCACCGCACTACGCTTTGCGATAGGCCATCTTCGGTGGTAAGGTGCGTAAACTTTATTTTTTGCTGTGCATTTGCCGAAAAATTGCATAGCATTCCCGATATTAAAAATATATAGAATGCTATTGGCCTTATATAGAAGTATGCTCGTTTCAACATTTGTTACCGTAAAAAAAAATCGCCAACGGCAGGTTGCTATTAAATAGTTTAGTTCCCTTTTTGCCAACTTGCAAATCCTTACCTCTTTACGGAAAAAATAGGTGCTATGTTGTCTTTACCTGTCCATATCAGGCAATAATTTGATAAACTTTATTTTAATCAGTTCTGGGTTGCAGCTTCCGTTTCATCATAAAAAAATTGATTGGTTTTATTTTAACACGCATATTTATAGTTAGGAAGACAGCACAAAGCCGGTAAGAATATATGATATAATATTTCGCAGCACGTGATGTAATTACTAAATTCCCCATTTTTTAGATGGAGAGAAAAACCGACAGCCTATATATCATCAGATTTTTAGCCGCGCTGCTGATCATTTGTTACCATTATACGCCATTAACTTTAATCCCATCGCTTAACTGGATCATAAAAAATGGAAACGAAGCGGTTAACCTCTTTTTTTTCATATCGGGTTTTGTACTTCTTGTTTCTAATGCCGGTTATTTGAAATCGCCCGGTAATGAGATTGACACCCGGTATTTTTACGTGAAACGACTGGCCCGCATTTACCCGCTATATGCGCTCGCTATACTGATCCTGGCATTTTTTCATTACCTGATAATCAACATCGATACCGCATCAGTAAAATACCGGTTGCCGTTTGAATTGCTGGGCGTGCAGCGATGGATTTACGCAGGTTCTTTTAATTACCCCGGCTGGTCGATATCCTGTGAGTTTTTCTTTTACCTGCTTTTTCCGTTCCTTATCCAATTGTTAAAGCGCTACCCTAAATTTTTTACTGTGTTTGTGCTAATTTATTGGGTTGTAAGCGTTTGGGCAACAGCCGGTTTATATGCACTTACTAAGCAGAGCTTACCAGTTGTACCAGCCCGATTGGTTTCAACACTGTTTATGCATCCTGTTTTACTCATTGGTATGTTTATGTGCGGCATGTTAACCGGGCACTGGTATATCCAAAACAAATTTGCTTTGTTAAAGCGGGCACCCTTCAACGTTATGGGGGTAATTTTTACCTGTATTTTAATAATGCTGTTAAAATATTATTTGCCTCCAGGCTCGGCTCTGCTTAAAGGCGGCATATTTGCGCCGGTGTATTTCCTTCTTATCTACACCGTAACTAATCTCGATAAAAGGCTAAGTTCATTTTTGGGCAACCGCCTTTTCAGGTTTTTGGGCGATATAAGTTATGCTATGTACATACTACAGTATCCGATATATTGTTTTTATACTCATTTCGTTCAGAAAGTAACCGGTTACCAAAGCCTGTTTTGTTTTATAATGGCAGAAATATTGATATCAGTGATTATTCACGTTTTGGTTGAGAAGCCGCTTAGAACCGCTATTATCAATTATTACCTGGAAAAGAGGGGTCAAAAAGCCGGAAGTGTTAAAGCGGTATAAGTTGTGGCCTTCAATCGCCGCAAAAATAAAGATAATTTCCACCTATGTGTTTTTAAGGATGCCGAAAAAAAGCCTCTCAGATTTCTCTAAGAGGCTTTTTCTCTTTTGTGGTAACAAATGGGCCGGGACCTTTCATGCTTTGCTTAGGGCGTAAACTCCCAGAGATCTTCCAGTCAATAAGACCCA
>CBFGNE010000334.1:0-5098 GCA_965649995.1 uncultured Mucilaginibacter sp. | reverse complement strand
ACCCGGTAGAGGGCTCCTACGTAAATAAATTACGCGCCAAAGGCCTTAATAAAATAGCCCAAAAAGTGGGCGAAGAAGGCGTAGAAACGGTAATAGCCGCTTTAGCCGAAACTGAAACCGACCTCATAAACGAAGCATCAGACCTGGTGTTTCACCTGTTGGTTTTGCTTCGCGAAAAGAACCTAACTTTGGAGAGGATAGCAAAAAATTTGGAGGAAAGGCACCGTTAGAAAGTTGGCAGGTTTCAGTTAGCAGTTGGCATTACTTTGGTCAACTTGCAAATAACTGCAAACTGCCCACCGCCAACTGCAAACTGAATACTATGCACGCAGAAAAAAACGCAGAACTCACCGGCCACGGCAACCCGATATTTACGCTGGAGCTTTCGCAAAAGCCGGGGGTATTGTTTACCGGTGGCAACGATAAGGGACTGGTAGAGTGGAGCCTTGATGATAATAAATTTATCAAAGTAATGTTCCCGGTGCCGGCATCTATTTACGCCATTTACTGCCCGGTTGGCCATCCATTAATGTTTGCCGGGCTACGAAGCGGCGAGGTGCTGGTTTTTAATTTTATAGAGCAAAAAATAACGCATCGCCTGCGCCATCATATAAAACCCATTTTTGATATTAAAGCCGTCGCTAAAAAGAATGAACTATTAGTGGCGAGTGAAGATGGCTCTGTATCTGTATGGAACCTTAAAACAATGGAATTACTGCATACCATCCAGGTATCACATGATACCATACGGTGCATCGGCATAAATCCTGCCGAAGACAGGGTTGCCTTTGGCTGCCGCGATAATAAGGTAGTGGTTTACGATACCGAAGATTACAGCCCTATAAAAGCACTCATCGGGCACACGATGTCGGTTTTTTCGTTACAGTATTCCCCGGCCGGCGATTACCTTGTTTCCGGAGGCCGCGATGCGCAGGTAAAAATATGGGATAACAAAACTTATACCCTTATACAAAATATCCCGGCGCACTTGTTTGCGGTAAACCACATTGCTTTTCATCACACCCGCCCCTATTTTGCTACGGCAAGTATGGATAAAAGCATCAAAATATGGGATGCTGCCGATTTTAAACTCCGTAAGATCATCAGCCGCGAAAAAGGGCACCCTTCGCATGTGCTTTCTATCAATAAACTGGCATGGAATGGTGATGAACTCCTCTCGGTGAGCGATGATAAGATCATCATGCGCTGGAAGGTTGAATTTTAAAAATACCGCTTTATCACATTCAGCTTATGGGTATAGCGCTTTAGGTCTTCAGACCATATCCCCTCGGCATCCAGCAAATCAATTTTCACCTTGCCCGATGCATGTATAATTTGCCCATTGTTAAGCATTATACCCACATGGGTTATTTTCCCTTCCGGGTTATTAAAAAAGGCAAGGTCGCCCAGTTTGGTTTGGGCGAGGTTTTCTATCAGTTTTCCTTCTTTGGCCTGCATAGAAGCATCGCGTTTTAAATTCACGCCGCATAAGTGGTAAACAACCTGGGTAAAACCCGAGCAGTCGATGCCAAAATGCGTGCGTCCGCCCCAAAGGTAGGGTGCATTTAAGTACGAGCGGGCGATATTGGCAACATGGTCTGTTTCGCCTATTTCGCCAATAATCTCAAATTTTTGACTGCCTATATAACTTGTGGTGCCCTGCAAAAAGGCAAGCGAACTGCCTGCAGGAAGATAAATAATTGAATTATCGATGATCTTCCACGCTTGTGTAACGGGGCGGTAGGTGAGCGGGGCAGGTTGCCGCTGCAGATCCTGATAAGCGATATGCCCCAGCGTGGAAAACTGCAGGCGATCTATCCAACCAGGGTAATTGTCTATGGCTGTAACAATTTTAGCCCATTTATTATTATACTCAATAACCTCAAACGCTTCGCCAAATAAAAGCTGCGATACCATTTCGCTGCGGTCGCTGGGTTCGGCGCGCAAGGGCACAATAGCAAGATTACAAATGCCGTATTCCATTGGTCAAGAAAGCGTGTTACGAATGTAGGTTAATAAAAGTTCAAGTTAACAAAAAAAGGGAACGCTTGTTCGGCCTTCCCTTTTTTATTTGATAAAATAATTTTGTTATTAGCCGTTAGCGTGCAGCCAATCTTTTTTAGCGTGCAGTTCTTCTTCCGTTTCGCGTACGTCTTCATCATCTACACAGCAGTCTACCGGGCAAACGGCAGCACATTGCGGCTCGTCATGAAAACCAACACATTCGGTACATTTATCCGGCACAATGTAATAAATATCGTCAGAGAGGGCAGCTTGTGCTTCCTCTGCATTCAATGTATTGCCATCGCCAAAATCAATAATTCCTTTTAAGTCCGTCCCGTCCGAAAAACGCCAGGCGGCACCAGCATCGTAAATAGCATTATTGGGGCACTCTGGTTCGCAGGCTCCGCAGTTTATGCATTCATCGGTGATTATAATCGCCATATTTATAAAATATTCTTATATTCTCAATTAACTTTGCCTCCGCATCGCGAAAGCATGCAAATATAACAAAAAAACACTTTAAGGGTTTAGCCCCTTAACATATATATGTCAAAATTAGATATAAATTATACCGTAAATGTATTTTCCGGGCTCGGTAACCGCCTTGCAGCGCCCGATGAGGCCTTATTGGAGGTAATCAATACCGAGCGCCAGTATAATGCATGGTTTACACCCGAAAGCGTTTTAGAGGCCGTAAAAGCCAATGGCGAAATGCTCGACAGGGCCAATCTAAGCAAATGGCTTAGCACTTATAACATCACCGAAGGCAAAAATAAAAAGATAGGGCTGGTACTGGCAGGCAATATCCCGCTGGTGGGTTTCCATGATGTGCTTTGCGTATTGGTAAGCGGCAACCATGCCCTTATTAAAGCGTCCTCGCAGGATGCCCGGCTGATAAAATACGTACTGGCCCTGCTGGTAGAGATTGACGGAAGCTATGCCAATAAGTTCAGCTTTGTAGAACGCCTGGTAGATTTTGATGCCATTATAGCAACAGGCAGCAACAATACCTCCCGTTATTTCGAATATTACTTTGGTAAAGTGCCCAACATCATCCGCAACAACCGCAACAGCATAGCGCTGCTCACTGGCGATGAAAGCACCGAAGAACTGCATGCTTTAGGCCGGGATATATTTGATTATTATGGCTTAGGCTGCCGCAATGTATCTAAAGTGTTTGTGCCGGAAGGTTATGTGTTTAATGAATTTTTCGAATCGATAGAAGATTTTAGCCCCATTATTAACCACCACAAGTACAACAACAATTACGATTATAATAAATCTATTTACCTGGTAAACCGCGATGAGCATTTAGATAACGGCTTTTTGCTGGTAAAACAGGACGAGCGCATGGTATCGCCCTTAGCGGTACTATTTTATGAGACATACACCGACATCGCATCGGTACAAAAACAACTGGCACAACAAAGCGAGCAACTGCAATGCATTGTAACAACAGCCCCGCTGCAAACCAAAAACCAGGTGGTTGCTTTCGGCCATAGCCAGCACCCGCAATTATGGGATTATGCCGATGGCGTAGATACGATGGAATTCTTGGCAAATCTTTAAAATAACAATACCTTTGGAACAGAGTCATTGATTATTGAGTCATTAGGTCATTGGAATATGCCGCTATAAAATAATGACTCAATGGACCAATGCCCCAATGATTGAAAAATGTATATAATAAAAGTAAAAGGCGTTGCCAAAATACCCGATTATGTGCAGCTGCGCGACGATAAGTTTACGCTGCTGGCTTATTTTAGGGTGGATAGGCCCGAAAAATCGTTGGATAAGGTGGGGCTGGCGGATAAGCACGATTACATTATGGGCATTGTAAAAGACCTGCCCTTTGGGAAGATATTAAAATTAGAGCTATAAAAAATGATCGGAAACTCTATTATAAAACTAAATAACGTTGATATTTTTCAGCAGAAGCACCTGGTGTTATCAAACGTTAACCTGCATATTGATAAAGGCGATTTTGTATGGCTTATCGGGCAAACAGGCTCGGGCAAAAGCAGCTTGCTGAAAGTAATTTACGGCGACCTGCAAATTGCCAGCGGAACCGGGCATGCCTGCGGCTACGAACTAAGCAAGCTTGCCAGTAAGGATATACCGTACCTGCGCCGCAAGCTGGGGATCGTTTTCCAGGATTTTCAATTGCTTACAGATAGATCGGTAGAGCAAAATTTACAATTTGTAATGCGCGCCACCGGCTGGACAGACAAACAAGGCATTGCCGACCGTATTTTAGATCTGCTGGAAAAAGTGGGGCTCCGCTCTAAACTGAAAAAAATGCCGCACGAGCTATCAGGCGGCGAGCAGCAGCGTGTTGTTATTGCCCGCGCTTTGCTTAATAACCCCGAAATTATACTGGCAGATGAGCCAACCGGCAACCTGGACCCGGATACTTCCGAAGAAATTGTACTGCTGCTTAAACAGATAAGCCAAATGGGTACCGCCGTGGTTATTGCCACGCACGATTACCATATCATCCGCACCTTCCCTTCGCGTATTATTAAATGCGAAAACGGTAAGGTATTAGAGGACGTGCAGATAGGTTGAGGAAGTAGCGGTTTGGAGCAGCAGTTGCAGTAATTAGTGGCAGTAAATTACCATTCATTCAAAACTGTACGCTATAACTTTTTCTGCTGTTTCTTTGCGACTGCCACTGCAACTGCCACTTAATACTCAACCTGAAAACTTTACATAAAAAAACTTAGTCATTCTGACATGCTGTCGGTTTTAAACCGATGGCAGGATACTTGATTAGCACTATTCATGAATTTTAACGACATGTTGAAGAAAAAAAAGAAGGAAAATTCAGAAACACCTGAGCATACCGTGGAAATAGCAAACGAAAATAGTCCTGGCGATGAGCAAGAAGTAGCCCAGCAGGAAGAAACTACCGAAGCTGCGCCTTCGGCAGAAGATAAACTGAAAGATGAGCTTGCGCAGGCAAATGATAAGTATTTACGCTTATATGCCGAGTTTGATAACTTCCGCCGCCGTACTATAAAAGAGCGCGAAGAAGCCCGCAAAACAGAAGGCAAAGAGCTTATAGTTGCTTTATTGCCGGTATTGGATGATT
>CBFGNE010000333.1:0-5101 GCA_965649995.1 uncultured Mucilaginibacter sp. | reverse complement strand
GAAGGGTTTTGATGTTTTTGTGTCGGATTTTGGGCCGATAGCAGATCATTACAAAAAACAGCTGCAGGATTGGGATATCCGTTTTGAAGAGAACGGGCATACGTACGAGGAAATATTAAAAGCTGCCGAAGTGATAAAAAGCCCCGGCATACCCGATAAAGCACCAATAGTAAAGCGGTTGGTGGAGAACGCCATCCCGGTAATATCCGAGATTGAATTTGCCGGGCGCTACACTAACGCTAAAATGATATGTATAACAGGCAGTAATGGTAAAACAACTACCAGCAGCCTTACCTATTATATACTTAAAAATGCGGGGCTAAATGTAGGGCTGGCAGGCAACATAGGCAAAAGCTTCGCCTACCAGGTTGCTACCGAAAATTATGAGTACTACGTGCTGGAAATCAGCAGCTTTATGCTGGATAGCATGTACAAATTTAAGGCAGACATAGCGGTGTTGTTGAATATAACGCCCGACCATTTGGACAGGTACGACTATAAACTGGAGAACTACGCCGCATCTAAGTTCCGGATAACGCAGAACCAAACAGCAACAGATTATTTTATCTATTGTGCCGATGATGCCGAAACGCTAAAAGTAATGGACGGGAAGACGCTTAATGCGCAAGTTTTGCCCTTCTCTATAGAAAAAAAGATTGAAACGGGAGCATATCTCGATAAGGACAATATTGTCATAAACATACACCAACAACATTTTCAAATGTCGATCACCGAACTGGCCCTGCAGGGTAAGCACAACATTTACAATTCAATGGCATCAGGTATCGTAGCAAAAGTGCTGGAGTTACGCAACGAAACAATGCGCGAGAGCATGGGTAGTTTCCCAAGCATCGAGCACCGTTTGGAGTTTGTTGCCAAAATTTCGGGCATTGGCTTTATAAACGATTCTAAAGCTACCAATGTAAATTCTACCTGGTACGCATTAGAGAGCATGAGCAGCCCCGTAGTGTTGATATTGGGCGGCGTAGATAAAGGCAACGATTACAGCATGTTGAAGGAACTGGTGAAGCAAAAGGTGAAGGCAATTGTATGTTTAGGCAAGGATAACAAACGCATCCATGATGCTTTTGAGGATGATGTAGAGATCATTGTAAACACCTCGTCGGCAGCTGAGGCGGCCCAGGTATCGTATCATCTTGCAACTAAAGGCGACACGGTATTACTATCGCCGGCATGCGCAAGTTTCGACTTGTTTAAGAATTATGAAGATCGCGGGCGCCAATTTAAGGATGCCGTGAAAGAACTATAAATTGTAAAATCGGAGTAAAATCGGTGAGATTACCGGAGTAAAATCGGTGAAAATCTTTGAAAATCGGAGAAAAATCGGGGGAAACCGGTGCAATTAAAAAAATAAATGAATCAGATACTCAGTAACGTAAAAGGAGACCGTTGGATATGGCTTATCGTCATCATGCTGTCCATGATATCTATGCTGGCGGTATACAGTTCTATCGGTACACTGGCCTACACCAGGGGCGTAGGCGTGGAGTCTATCCTGGCCAAGCATATGCTGATGATTGTGATGGGTATTGTGCTGATGTATATCTCGCACCGGCTGGATTACCGGTATTATGCGGGTATCTCAAAAATACTAATGATCATTACTATCCCCTTGTTACTATATACGCTGTTCTTTGGGTCGCATATTAATAACGCAAGCAGGTGGATGGTTATACCGGGTACGGGCTTAAGCTTCCAAACATCCGATTTGGCCAAGCTGGCTTTAATTACTTACCTGGCGCGCATATTATCGCGTAAGCAAGAGAACATAAAGGATGTAAAAAATTCCTTCATCCCTATCATGGGGTCGGTTTGCGCCATATTTGCGCTTATTGGGCCAGCCAACTTATCAACCGGTTTAATGCTGTTTGGGGTAAGTATTTTGCTGTTGATCATGGGGCGTATCAGCATAAAGCAGATATCGGTGGTTTGTGTAGCAGGGTTGTTCTTATTAACAGCCATGTTGTTTTTAGGTTCGCGCCGGGCAACGCACATCTCCAGGGTAAAGGCGTTCTTCCACCCGGAACTGGCCGACCAGGATAAATTGTTCCAGGGAAACCACGCCAAAATAGCTATTGCATCAGGCGGTTTCTTTGGTAAAGGCCCGGGCAGAAGCACCGAGCGCAATTACCTGCCTGAAGCATTTTCGGATGAGATATTTGCCATTATAGTAGAGGAATATGGTTTGTTGGGCGGGTTGGTAGTGATAGGTATTTACCTGTTTTTGCTGTACCGCTGTATCAAGATAGTAACCAAGGCCCCGAAAGCTTTTGGCGCCCTGCTGGCGGCAGGCTTAAGCTTTAGTTTAACCATACAGGCATTTGCAAATATGGCGGTAGCGGTAGGTTTAGGGCCTGTAACCGGTGTACCATTGCCGCTGGTGAGTATGGGGGGTACATCCATATTGTTTACCAGTATCGCCTTCGGTATCATATTATCCGTAAGCCGCGATATTGATGAACCAAAGAAAGTAGTGGTAGGAGAGATAAGGGAAGCGTAATTAGAGACAAGAGGTTAGAAGCAAGAGACAAGAGACAAGACAAAAGGTAATCTGTGAAATCGTCAAAGTAATCGATGAAATCACAAAACATAATCGGTGATATCATTAACATAATCGGTGTAATCACAACAATAAAATCGGTGTAATCAAAAATATAAACGGTGAAAAAAGCAAAAAGGATAATCATTAGCGGCGGCGGTACAGGAGGGCATATCTTCCCGGCTATTGCTATTGCCAATGCTTTAAAAGCGCTTAACCCTGCCACCGAAATACTTTTTGTTGGTGCCAGCGGCCGTATGGAAATGGAGAAAGTACCGGCGGCCGGTTACGAGATCATCGGCCTGGATATACAGGGGATACAGCGTAAATCCATCATAAAAAACCTGATGTTCCCCATAAAACTGCTGGGCAGCGTGCGCAAGGCCGTAAAGATCATCAAAGATTTTAAACCCGATGCCTGTGTAGGCGTGGGTGGCTATGCCAGTGGCCCCTTGCTGTACGCGGCAGGCGTAATGGGTATCCCCACCTTGATACAGGAACAAAACTCTTACGCGGGTATCACCAATAAATGGCTTGGTAAAAAAGCTAAAAAAATATGCGTGGCTTTTGACGGGATGGATAAATTTTTCCCGGCAGGCAGGATCGTAAAAACAGGCAACCCTATCCGTAAGGAATCGGTTGATATTGCGGGCAAACATATGCAGGCGCTGGAATTGTATAAACTATCATCGCGCAAGAAAACGATTTTAGTTACCGGCGGCAGCCTCGGGGCCGGCACTTTAAATAAGAGTATGCTGGCAGGGCTGGATAAAATTATTAAAGCCGATGTGCAGGTAATATGGCAAACAGGCAAGTTCTACTATAAAAGCATAAAAGAGCAACTGGGCAATAACATACACCCCAACATATGCGTGGTAGAGTTTTTAAACCGTATGGACCTGGCCTTCGCGGCAGCCGATGTGATCATCTCGCGTGCAGGGGCAGGCACAATTGCCGAGTTATGCGTCATAAAAAAACCGGTGATACTGGTACCGTCGCCAAATGTTGCGGAGGACCACCAAACCAAAAATGCACTGGCGCTAAAAACCGAAGATGCGGCAATGTTTGTTGCCGATAGGGATGCCGAAGCAAAACTGGTAGATAAAGCATTGGAGCTGTTGAATGATAAAAGCATGCAAAAGAAATTAAGCGATAACATTGGCAAATTGGCCATGCCAAATGCCGATGAAGTTATTGCAAAAGAGGTTATCCAAATAACAAACAACAATTAAATCTGGCTAATCCCCGTAGAACGCGGGGATAGCCTTTTTTGGGATTAGTTATTGGTTAATTAAGTAAATAGAGAGTAGTAAATGAGTTTGTTAAAATAAAAAAGGCTGGAGTGTTGGCTTAGCGAGTTGGACGAAAACCACTCACTCAATCAACTTAATCAACCACTCACCAAACAAAAAAATGGAACTTAAAAACATACAACGGGTTTACCTGGTAGGCATAGGCGGCATAGGCATGAGCGGCCTTGCCCGTTATTTCCATCATTTGGGTTGTGTTGTATGTGGGTACGATAAAACAAATACGCCTTTAACCGATGCCCTCCACAACGAAGGCATCCGCGTGGTTTTTGAAGATAGATTGGATTGGATACCTATGAGTTTCCAAAAACCCAGCGATGGCACGTTGATCATTTATACACCGGCCATCCCAAAAGATTCGCATATATTAAATTATTTCAAAACCAAAGGCTTCGATCTGCAGAAACGCTCGCAGGTGCTGGGCATTATTAGCCGGGGTATGTTCACTATAGCGGTGGCAGGTACCCATGGTAAAACCACTACCTCGTGCATGATAGCGCATATCCTGAAAGACTCGGGTAAAGATTGCTCGGCATTTTTGGGTGGCATATCATCCAATTACAACACTAATGTGCTGTATGGTAAAAACGATATTGTGGTAGTTGAGGCAGATGAGTACGACCGCTCGTTCCTGACCCTAAACCCCGATACCGCCATTATTACCTCGATGGATGCCGACCACCTGGACATCTATGGCGATCATTCGCACCTGGAAGAATCGTTCAGGCTGTTTGCTTCGCAGATAAAACCGGGAGGGGTATTGATATATAAAAAAGGCTTGCCACTGGCGGAGGGCTTTACCTACGCGGTAGATGCCGATGCCGGCGCAATGGGAAGTAATATCCGTATCGAAGACGGGAACTTCCATTTCGATTTTAACAATGCTTCAACAGCTATCCCAAACATCAGGATGGGTATTGCAGGCTTACACAATATCGAGAATGCAGTAGCAGCAATCGAGGCATCGTTACGGTTAGAAATCTCTGCCGACGCTATCCGCGAAGCATTGGGTTCCTTTAAAGGCGTAAAGCGCAGGTTCGAATACATTGTAAAGAATGCCGCGCATATTTATATAGACGATTATGCCCATCATCCCGAAGAATTGCGTGCGGCCATTACCTCGGTAAAAAGGCTATACCCCAATAAAAAGCTAACGGTGATGTTTCAGCCACATTTGTTTACCCGCACCCGCGATTTTGTGGACGGCTTTGCCGAAGTGCTGGATATGGCA
>CBFGNE010000332.1:0-5117 GCA_965649995.1 uncultured Mucilaginibacter sp. | reverse complement strand
ATATCTTCTACTTTTATTTCAAATTTACACCGGCTTACAACCCCTGGCTATGGGCCTAAAACCCGATGGCCTACAATGTGTAATAATCACTCCCCGGTTAAAACATTTTGCGCCCTTGCCTATTCTATATCTTGTATTAGTTATACCTTTGCCCGCTTAAATGAATACTATAAAAAGTACAACAAGGCCAATGCCCTCCCGCTTTTCGCGAGCGAAGGATAAGGTGGCCGATTTCTTCCTGATGCTGTATAATATATACAGCTTTGTGCTGCGCTTTTTTAAAGAAGTTTTATTACCCCCATACGATCTGAAAGAGATCGTGCGCCAGTGTTACGAAACCGGCGTACGCTCGTTCACGCTTATCACCCTAACGGGCTTCATCGTTGGGGTTATTTTTACCAAGCAAAGCCGCCCTTCGCTTACCGGCTTCGGTGCTACCTCGTGGTTGCCCTCGCTGGTTTCTATCGCTATCATGAAAGCGCTTGCACCATTGGTTACTGCGCTTATTGCGGCAGGCAAGGTGGGCAGCAGTATTGGTGCCGAACTGGGCTCCATGCGGGTTACCGAGCAGATAGACGCCATGGAGGTATCGGGCACCAAGCCTTTTAAATTTTTGGTGTGTACGCGCGTTATCGCCACTACCATCACCATACCCTTGCTGGCCACCTACGTTGCGTTTATCGCTTTATTGGGTGGCTACTTAAATGTTAGCGCTAACGAGGGTACCACCTACACTACCTTTATGGAGCAGGCCTTCGAGCCGCTTACCTTTGTAGATTTTTGGGCATCGTTGAGCAAGGCCATCGTTTTTGGCTTCACTATTGGTATAGTAGGCTGCTACCAGGGCTTTAATGCCGACAAAGGCACCGAGGGCGTGGGTAAGGCAGCAAACGGCGCGGTTGTAACCGCCATGTTTTTGGTTTTTATCGAAGAAGTTTTAATTGTACAAATAGCCGGCTGGTTCCGCTAATAACTATATGGAAAAGCACAAGGCGAAAATAGATACAAGCAACGAGGTTGTTAAAATACGCGGACTGGAGAAATCCTTTGGCGATTACGACGTACTGCGCGGCATCGACCTCGACCTTTTCCAGGGAGAGAACCTGGTAGTGCTGGGCCGCTCGGGTACCGGTAAATCGGTATTGATCAAACTCATCTCGGGGCTGTTGAGGCCCGATGCAGGCACCATTGAAGTTTTAGGCAACGATGTGGCTAACATCAGCCAGCGCGAACTGGAAGCCCTGCGCATACGCATTGGCTTCTCGTTTCAAAACAGCGCCTTGTACGATAGTATGACGGTGCGGAAAAACCTGGAGTTCCCGCTGGTGCGCAACCGCAAGGGCATCACCCGGGCCGAGATAGATAAAAATGTGGAGAGCGTTTTGGATGCCGTTGGGCTCTCGCAAACCATCAACCAGATGCCGTCGGAGCTTTCGGGCGGGCAGCGCAAGCGTATTGGTATTGCCCGCACGCTGATCCTCAACCCCGAAATTATGATGTATGATGAGCCTACCGCAGGCCTCGACCCTATCACCTGCATCGAAATAAACGACCTGATAAACGAAGTACAGCAAAACTATAACACCTCATCCATCATTATTACGCACGACCTTACGTGCGCCAAACAAACCGGCGACCGGGTTGCCATGTTGTTAGACGGGCAGTTTCAGCGGGTGGGTACATTTGAGGAAGTTTTTAAAACCGACGACGTTAGGGTAAAACCTTTTTACGATTATAATTTTACAGAATAAAAAAATACCCCATAGCAAAATGGATGCATCAGAAAACAAGAGATCAATCATAGTAGGCATATTTGTACTGCTCGGCGTAGCCGTATTTGTAATAGGCATACTTACACTGGGCGGCCAAAACAAAAGCTTTGTAAAAAGCTTCCGCCTTAGCGCGGTATTTACCGACGTGGCCGGCTTAAAAAAGGGCAACAACGTATGGTTCTCGGGCGTAAAGGTGGGCACCATCAAATCTGTACGCTTTACCAACAGCGCACAGGTAGATGTGGATATGAGCATAGAGGCCGCCACCCAGCAATACATACACCGCAACGCCCTGGCGCACATCAGCAGCGACGGTTTAATAGGCAACAAAATTATTGTGATAGATGGCGGGAGCCCGCAGGCACCAATAGTGCAGGACGGCGACGTACTGCAGGCAGCCAAACTGCTCTCTACCGACGATATTATGGCCACCCTGCAAAAAAACAACGAGAACCTGCTGGCCATCACTACCGATTTTAAAGCCCTCGGCCACCAAATACTGGCAGGTAAAGGCACCGTTGGCGCTTTGTTAGCCGATAGCACCATGGCCATGCAACTACGCGCCGCAATGCGCAACCTGCAAACCACCACGGCAACCGCATCGCGTATGGCAGTTGAGCTAAACACCTTTGGCGCTAAAATGAACACCAAGGGCGGGCTTGCCGACAAGTTGCTTACCGATACCGTTGCGTTTAACCGCATCCAGGAATCGGTTACCAAACTAAAGGAAGCGGCCAACAACGCCACTATCCTTACCGAAAACCTGAACAAGGCCAGCAACAAACTCAACAGTACCGATAACATCCTGGGCGTTTTACTAAACGACCCCAAAGGCGCCGCCAAAGTACAAAACACCATCGACCAGCTACAACAAAGCTCCGTAAAACTAAACGACGACCTGGAAGCCGTACAGCATAACTTCCTGCTCCGCGGGTTCTTCAAAAAGAAGGAAAAAGCAAAACAGGACAGTTTAAAGGGGAAAATATAAAAGGAGATTTACTTCTGCAAAAAAGCGATGGGCTTGGAACTCATCGCTTTTTTGTGCAATTCCCTCCCCCGGGGAGGGGTGCGGCCGGCATGAGCGCAAAGGCAGGGAGGGGTTTAGCCAGTATGCATTTACCATAGAAGACACGAGAAGCTTTCGCCCGCCAGCCCTGCACGTCATTCTCGCGCCAGAAGAGGGATAACACCGACCACAAGCTGGATTTCTACATCAGGTATTTGATTGTTTATAAATCAAAAAGCATTCAAAGATTGAATATTTTAATTGCTACGCCTCTAAAGCTCCTTGAAAACGAAGATTCCATAACATAATTATGATGATTTGTCAGTCGCGTTTGATACTGATAATAAATATATAGGGTCGCCTGTATTAATACTAATATTTTTAGTATTTTTGATAAAATGCTTGGTTAATGAAATCTTAGCATATCAATGTATAAGTCGAATTTTCAATTATATTTGATGAATCCTTATCCGCAAAATACTATGTTAGTTGATATTAAAGGCAAGATAAACGAAAAGAAGTTAGCTTACAATAATACTTTGTTGCCCTTATTCGAAGCGGTTGTGAATTCAATACATGCGATCGAAGAAGATAGTGCGACAAAACCAGGTATCATCAAAATAAAGCTGATCCGTTCTAAACAAACCGCTGCCAACTTAGGGGATAACATCTCGCTCCCCTCATTTAAGGACTTTATTATTCAGGATAACGGCATTGGATTTACAGAACGAAATTATGAGTCCTTCAATTTTGCACACTCTACCTATAAAGAAAAACGAGGTGGCAAAGGTATTGGTCGGTTCGTTTGGCTGCGTGCGTTTCAAAAAGCCGAAATAGAAAGCATGTTCACGGAGAATGATCAATGGTTTCACCGAAAATTTAATTTTGAACCTACGAAAAACGGAATTGAAAAGCCGGTTTGTGATCCACTGGTTGAGGGGACCCGTCAGCGTACGACTACAGTAAAATTAATCGGCTTGAGGGAAAATTATCAAAAATGGTGCAATACAAACATTGAGGATATTGCCTATAAAATAATTGAACACTGTTTTATATATTTTTTAAGATCCGATTGCCCGCGTATTATCATTACAGACGAGCAAACGGAAATTGTTGTAAACGACCGTTTTTCACTATTTACAAGGGGGCAAGTCTCGGAAAAGACTTTTAAGGTTCGGGACGAATCATTTACAATCGATTTAGTTAAAATATACAATGCCCGTGTTGACAATAAAATACATTACTGTGCCAATACAAGGGAAGTGCAGAATGAAAAGATGAGTGGGGAAATCCCGGAACTCGATACGATGATTACCGACGAAAATGGCGACAGGTTTTCAGTCGCGGTCTATATAATGGGTGACTACCTGGACAGGTATGTAAATGAAGAGCGTACCCAGATTAATTTTATAAAAAAGACAGATTCTGATATTCCGTACCCGAATGAAGTTACTCAGGAAGAGATCAGGAATGCTGCCTGTGAGTTGGTCAGGTCTGAACTGGCACCATATCTGGAACAATTGTCCGAGGTAAGGCTCGAAAAGGTGGTTAATACTATTCACCGGCATCCACAGTATAAGCAGCTGTTAAAATACAAGCGTGATTCGCTACGCCGTATTAAGTCAAACCTTACAGAGGACGAAATGGAGGTGGAATTGTTCAAGATCCAGCAGCAGCTTGACTACGAAACAAAAAACGAAGCTAAGGAGATATTGAAATTTATAGATAACTCTGATGATAAGGAAGAATTTCAAAAGCAGCATTCTGAAATATATGATAAGATTATAGAAGTTGGCAATTCCAAATTATCACAATATATTATTCACCGTAAACTGGTTTTAGATTTATTGGATAAGCACATTAAACCGAAGAAAGACGGTGCTTTTGCGAAAGAAGATGCCGTACATCGTTTAATATTTCCTTTAAAGACTCTTTCCGATGATATCGGTTTTGAAGATCATAACTTATGGGTTATAGATGAGCGTTTGGCTTATCACAAATACCTGGCATCTGATAAGAAATTTAAAGAAATTAAGGTACTCAATTCTGCCTCAGCTGACCGTCCGGACATTATTGTATTTAACAAGCCATTTGCGTTCACCAACGACGAAAAACCTTACTCGTCTGTGGTTTTAATCGAATTTAAACGGCCTATGCGCGATGATTACTCCGAAAACGAGAACCCCATCAATCAAATTAATCGTTATGCCGGTGAAATTGCTGAAAATGAGGCGAAAGATAAGGACAATCGCACATTAGATATTAAAACTAATACACCGATATACGCCTACATCGTCTGCGATCTTACTAAAAACCTTCGAAAATTTGCCCGCGATGCA
>CBFGNE010000331.1:0-5127 GCA_965649995.1 uncultured Mucilaginibacter sp. | reverse complement strand
TGTAAACACCTTGCACATAATACCAGGTGCCGCTGGCCAAAGCTGTAGGGTTGGGTGTGCTGGCCCTGTTGGAAGCAATGCCCGATTCCACTTCCGGGTAATTAGTTGTAAAAACAGCAAGCTTATAGCCACCGGAGAAGCCTCCCGTTGCGGCCTGGTTTGTCATTATTTTTTGATCGAGCCCGGTAGCGCCTAATTTAACCCAGGCCGATAAGGTAAAAGCCCCGGTAGTTGATACGGCGTTGGTGGTAATTTTTTTAGTCGATCCGTTAAAGCTGTAGGCGGTACCAATTTTACCTGCGACAAGATCGGCAGAGGTCATGCCGCTTGTTGTGCCGGTATGCCCGCCGGCGGTACCATCAGCCACCGAACCGGTATAACTTGCCTCGTTAAAATGAAACACGGCCAAATAATTGCTTGCCCAGGTATTCGCAAAAAACGCAGCGTTGTGTGTTACAGGAGGCGATTTTGACCCAAAATAAAATGTTATCACATTGTTTGCCGCAAACGTTAAGCTGGGTATTTGTACCCACACCAGTAAGGTGCCGGTAGTTTGGTTATAACTTTCTACCTGGTAATAAAGCTCGCTTGCACCGCTTACAAATGCAAAATCATAATTGGGGCCGTTGGGGTTTTGTACCTTATCGGCACAGGTGTTTGAAATGATCAAATCGTTATCCTGTATACTTAGCAGTGCCGGGAAATTGGTAAGGTTGGAGGTAATACCAAGCGAGGTTGTGTTTAGCGTAATGGCATCCTGAAACGCGTAGTTTCCGTAGGAAGCAGCCACCGTAACCGATTGTGTTGAACTATTTGTACACCCGTTGGCATTGGTGATGTTTAGCGTTATTGTTTTTGTGCCTGTTGTGGCCCATTGCACATTAAAGGGCCCCTGGCCGGTGCCGGTTGAAGGTGTGCCGCCATTAAAATCCCAACTGTAGGTGGATGTTGAAGGATCTGTCCCTGTATAAGTAATGCTTGCGGCTGAGTTAATACTAACCGTTGAGGTGGCAGTAAATGTAGCGGATGGCAAGGCATTTACCACCCCTGTTACACTCAGTTGCGAGCTACAGCCGCTTGTACTGGTTACGGTAAGTGTATATACCCCCGCGTTAGCCGCAGTAACGCCGGCTATAGTAGGGTTTTGCAAAGCCGAGGTAAAGCTGCTTGGCCCTGTCCAGGCGTAGGTGGCGCCGGCTACCGTATTGGCTTGTAAGGCCATGGTGCTGCCCGCGCACACCGGCGCACTACCGCCTCCGTACAAAGCATAAACCTGCGAAGCCGTTAACTCGCTGTTATAAATGGCTACATCATCCAACGATCCGTTAAAATACAAACTGGTAGGGACACTTGGCCAACCGACCATATTATCATATCCAACCTTCCAGTAACCGGCAAAAGATTGCGAGGTTTTCATGGTGGCATCAGTAGCCTGCAATACACCATCTACATACAGGTTGGCCCCGTTGGTTGTCGATTCGGTGGCCACCACATGGTGCCAGTTGCCATCGGCATAGCCCGTGGTGGTATTTATAGTTTTATAGGCCGATGGGTAAAGGCCAAAATAAAGAAGCCCGGCGTTGCTCATATAAATATGGCGGTCGTTATTACCGCTTGCTCCGGTTTGACTTGCGCCGTAACCTATCAGCCTGCCCCCCGCCGAACTGGTTTTAAACCATATGCTGATAGAGAAATTTTGTGGGCCGGGCGATGCGATAGATGTAGTTGTGGAGACGTATTGGTTGGTACCATTAAAGCTATAGGCGCTGTTTGCCGCGCCGTAATGATCAGTAGTGAGCGTAGGCGAATTTTGCAACGTGCCGTTATTGCTGTTGCCCGATACATCACTGGCGTTACCGCTAAACGGGTACGAAAGATATAAGCCTGCAGCGGGGCTTGTAGGCACGCTGGCAAGCGCAGGCCCCGAACTGTTAACTACGCCCGTTACATTTAACTGCGATGTACAGCCATTTGTACCGGTTACGGTAAGCGTATATACCCCCGCGTTTGCAGCAGTAACGCTGGCTATAGTAGGATTTTGCAAAGCCGAGGTAAAGCTGTTTGGGCCTGTCCAGGCGTAGGTAGCGCCGGCCACCGTATTGGCTTGTAAAGTCATGGTGCTGCCCACGCACACCGGCGCGCTGCCGCCCCCATATAAAGCATAAACCTGTGCGGCGGTTAACTCGGTTTTATAAATAGCCACATCGTCCAATGATCCGTTAAAATAATAATTGGTTGGAGCGGTTCCCCAGAAGGCCATATTATCGTAGCCTATCCGCCAGTAGCCAGCGTACGACTGGGAATTTGTCAGTGTACCATCAGTGGCCTGCAGCACGCCGTCCACATACAGATTGGCTCCGTTAGTAGTCGATTCGGTGGCAACAGCGTGGTGCCAGCTACCATCTGCATAAGAGGCGGCAGTATTTATAGTTTTAAGGGTACCAGACATATACAACCCAAAATAAATTTGCCCGCTGTTGCCCATAAAAACCTGACGGTCATAACTTGCGCTCGATCCGGTTTGCAGGTTACCGAAGCCTACCAGCTTGCCACCCGCTGAACTGGTTTTAAACCATACGCTGATAGAAAAAATTTGCGGGCCGGGCGATGCAGTAGATGTAGTTGTGCTAACATACTGGCTTGTACCGTTAAAACTATAAGCGCTGCCCGCTACTCCGTAACGGTCTGTAGTGCTTGTTGGGGCGTTTTGCAGTGTACCATTATTGCTGTTGCCGGATACATCGCTGGCGTTACCGGTAAAGGGATAAGAAAGGTATAAGCTGGCCGTAGGGCTTGTAGGCGCGGTGGCTATAGCAGGCGAGGCATTTACGGTTGCCGTTACCGCAGTGCGGGGGGTGCTTGTTGCGCCGTTTTGTGTATAGCTTACATAATAAATAGTAGTAGCGGTTATAGTTGGCGTAGTATACGTTGCCCCTGTTGCCAATGCAAAGCCACCAGTAAGGGCCGCGTACCAGGAATACACCCCGCCCGATGGCGTGCTGCCCGAAGCCGTAAGCAATACCGTGCCCGAGTTACAGGTTGAACCGCCCGTACCGGTAGGGACGGTTGGGTTTACGGTTATAGTAACGGTAGTAGTTGCAACGGTGGCACCACTATAGGCTGTAACGGTGAAGGTGGTTGTAGCCATTGTAACTGTTGGCGTGCCGCTAATAGCGCCTGTAGAGCTGTTAAAGCTTAAACCCGCCGGTAAGCTGGTACTCAAAAAATACCCGCCGGTTGGTGCAAATTTATTCATCTGGTTAGAATAATAACTTGACACAAACATGTTCCCGCTTTTGTCAACAGCTACCCCCTGTCCGTCGGTAACCGTTCTGGTGGTAAGCAATGTGCCGCTTAAATTATACACCTTAACAACATTTGTAGCAGCATTGTCGGATACATAAATATTGCCGGCACCATCAATTGCTATGGCTTGCGCCGATGTAAACCCGCTAACAAAAGTTGATTGAAATGTACCGGCCGAATTATATTTGGTGACATTGCCGGTACCGTTATTCAACACATAAATATCACCTGATGCATCTGTAGCCACCCCAAGAGGGGTGCTAAAATTGGTAGTTGGCAACGAAAGTAAAAGCGTGCCGCTGGTACTGTATTTTGTTACTGTAACAGCGCCCTGATCGGCAATATAGATATTGTCCGATGCATCAATGGTAATTCCCAGCGCGTAATTTAAGCCGCTGAGTATGGTAGATTGGTAAACACCGCTGGAATTATACTTATATACGGTGCCTGTACCAGGCGTAGCACCAAGGTTTAATACATAGGCGTTGCCCGATGAATCAAAAACCAGGTCTTTTGGAAACGACATTGTAGCGCCCGTTCCGAAAGTGCCTAAATACGTACCGCTTGAATTATATCTGCTGATGGTGTTATTGCCGCTGTTGGTTACATAAATATTGCCCGAAGCATCAATGGCTATCCCCCGGGGATTATTTAAAGTTGCACCCGTAAGTGCTGTGGCGGTACCAAAACCAAAAGCCCCAACCGGGCCGCTGCCAACCGTAGGCGTAAGGGTTGTAATAGCCGTACTAATAGTATAAACATTGGTGGAGGGGCTATAGGTTATAGTAAGGGCCGCCACATGATTACCCAGCACCATGAAAGCCATTAAAAAATACAAATAATGGATACGGACACCCATAAATTACGTTAAACAACTTTTATCTTATATTATACGAAAGAAAAACTTTAAATGTTTTAACTATTAATAAACTTATCTTTACAGCCGAGGATCGTGAATATGGGGCTGCCGCTGAGAATTACTTTTGATGATAAAGATTATGTTTACCAGATTGTTAACAGCAAACTGATAGGCCAAAACACTACCGAATTGGAACTGTTGCTAAACGGCGAAAAAGTAGAATTGGTAAAAGACGCCAAGATGGTTTGGACGCTTAAAGAGGGTGATACCTCTTTAGACCCTAATTTAATACAGGCGCTTGGCCGCTCGGTGTCGTTAAGATTGAGGATGTAGCTATTGTGCCTCCACAAACAGCATAAATACACCGTAGTATTGCTGCACTATGATAAGCTTTGTTAGCGTGGCTAATATAAGTATAGCGGCCTGTTATACCTGCAATTTACCGGCCTGCATTGGCCTATCATTAACTTTAATTAGCTGCTTTAAAATAAATAGTGTACCTTTTACACACTAAAACTACCTTTTTAGCAGTTTTTTTTAATGTGCGGGTAATATTGCGTTAATAATTGTTAAAATATTATATATAATTGCACCTGTTACCTCGCTGGGTATTAAGTGCAACCGGGGCATTTTATATGTTAATTTGACAGATAAATTTGGCGGTAAAAAATGCTACCAAAAGCCTTTAAAAGTTTAATTTTTTGCATAAAAAGGCGTTTTTCGCTGTGCATTTTACAAAAAATAGCTTTAAAAGTACCAAGTGTTTTTTTTACAATAAGTTAATCATACTTTTAACCCAATTTTTTTTTAAAAACTTATTTTATGATCATAATTGCTGACGGTGGCTCCACCAAAACAAACTGGTGTTTAGTTACCGAAGATGGTAAAAAGGTGTATTTTAACACCGAAGGTTACAATCCGTATTTTTCAGGCACTGATTACATCATTCAATCGTTAAAGGA
>CBFGNE010000330.1:0-5129 GCA_965649995.1 uncultured Mucilaginibacter sp. | reverse complement strand
CGTGTATAAATGGTTTGCCAATCTGGGCTACCGCTGCCCCGGCCCACCACAATGTAAATAGGGCTATAGTGCTTATTACCTTTACTGTTAATTTCATAATTACTCAATTGATAGAGACAAATGCTACGTTAAATGGGATGACCAATAATTTATTGTAAAGTGATAGTGAGGTCTTTTATCGGCTTCCCCTCCTCATCCAGCAGGCGGACACAAAAATCACTCAAGCCGGGGCCGTTGATCACTGCTCCCCGTATGATATTTTTCCCTTTGTTCAGCGTTAGCCGGGGGGAGGCGCCATCATCCATCACCATGCGCCTGTCTCCATCAAGCGTTACCGCTTTTTTTCCGTTCACCCACCACATCGATCCTCCGTTTGACCCAACCGCCAACCGCACATTTTTTATTTCCTTCGGGCTGTTAACTATAGTAACCGCCCAAAACAATACTGCATAGGTCTGTTTCTTTAACCCATAGGCAAACCGAAACAATTTGACATTGAAAGTGGGGCTTTCTAATGCATGCCATAATAATTCCTGCTCGCCAACTTTTACTTTGTCCCCGTCTTTCGGGATACCGGTAAATTGGTTTGGGAAATACTCCGTTTCGAATTCTGTTTTCAGGTAGTTGTCTGTAAAAACGACATTGCTCCGTATCGATTTGTTGATCGGCTCTAAAAGCAGCCAACGCTGAATAAACCCCTCAGGAGTCGGTCCTTTTTTCGACGTAGTGGCCCTGGTGAAAAACGGGGCGATACTTCGGTTGGTATCGTTCTTCGTGATACTATCAATCCTGATTCCAGAACCAGGGGGCTGCCCTTGTGATTTTAATCCAGCCAAAATTACAAAGCCAGCCGCCAGCAATAGTGCAGTACGTTTAATATTCATAGTAGATAATTTAACTTAAAGCTCTTTCGGTTTAAAGTGGTGCGCAATAACCATCAACCCAAAACTATACTTTCATGAAAAGACTTCATCACACTATTCGGCATTAAAAGTCAACTTTTGTTCACTATGTGGCGGTTTTTCACCATTTAGCGGGTATAGGCCGTGAAACATTTGCTGTACCGTTAAAAATTGTAGTGGCAGTACCGAACCGAAAGGCTGAGGAGCCAATCTTTAAGATATTCCTAAAAAAGGTTTGAAGATATTTCCCGGCGGGGATAAGAAGAACTCGTATCGATAGATAAGATCGGCGTTCGGAGAACCGTCTGCACAAATGTACTGCACCAGGTTATTTGAATCGCTTAAACGGAAAAGAGGCTGATCATGATTTATGATACAGCCTCTTTTCTATATTATGAGCTAATTGAGCAGTAATTAAACTACTCATTAAAACGGCAGATCGTCATCATCAGCAGTTGAGCTGATATCCGCAGGGGCTGCATAAGCCGGTGCGGTAGCTGCGCCTGCACCACCCAATACGTTAACTTTCCAAAGTTGCAGGGTGTTAAAGTACACTACTTTACCCATTTTATCGGTCCATTTACGGCCTTTTAGGTTAAAGAACACTTCTACGTCATCGCCCACCTTAACGGCATCCATCAGGGCGGTACGGTCCTGTATAGCCTCGAACTTTAAATACTCAGGGTATTGTGGGTTCTCGATATATTCAAGTATTAATTCTCTTTTTTTTAACGACTCCGTAACCTGCACGGTTGGAGACACATCATACACTTTACCTTTGATTTCCATAGTTCCGAAATATTTAAAATGTAAAGTTAGCAGTAAGAAATTAAAACCGGGGTTATTTATTCATAAATTCGCAAAATATATCATGCAAGTTTTCCACACCGAGAGTAAAATCATAATCACCTGCAACAAAAGGCTTTCGCCTTACCTGCAGCAGGAAGTTGAAGCACTGGGCTTTACGCCCACCCGTGTTTTCCAAACAGGCCTTGAGTTAATGGGTACCGTTACCGATACCATTGCGCTTAACCTTAACCTGCGCTGCGCAAGCCAGGTGCTATACCTTTTAAAAAGCTTTACAGCCGAAAACCCCACCCAGCTATACGATGAGCTGGTAAAAATAGAATGGGAACAACTGATTGATTTTACCGGCTATTTTTCGGTAACATCCAACGTAAATAACGAGCACATCCTCACCCCGCTTTTTGCCAACGTGAAGGTAAAAGATGCCATTGTGGACAGGATAAAGGCGCAAAAAGGCATCCGCCCCAACAGCGGTGCCGATGCCAATAAAACCGTTATAAGCCTGTACTGGCAGGAAGATAAAGCCGATATTTATATAGATACTTCGGGCGAAACCCTTGCCAAGCACAGCTACCGCAAAATACCGGGCAAGGCCCCAATGCTGGAGGCGCTGGCCACCTCAACCATTATTGCTACCAAATGGGATATGAAGAGCACCTTCATTAACCCCATGTGTGGTTCGGGCACTTTGGCTATCGAAGCTGCTTTGCTGGCTACCGATAAGCACCCCGGGTTGTTCCGCATGAACTATGGCTTTATGCATATTATGGGTTACGATGAGCAGGTATTTTTTGTAGAACGCCGTAAACTGAAGGATAAAGCAAAAAAAGCTTTAGGCTTTAAAATTATAGCAACAGATATTTCTGACGATGCCGTGGATATTGCCCGTAAAAATGCAAATACTGCCGGGGTAGAACATTTAATAGAATTTAACGTTTGTGATTTTGCGGATACGGAAGTACCCGCCGAGCCTGGCGTAGTAATGTTTAACCCCGAGTATGGCGAGCGCCTTGGTGTGCATACCAAACTGGAAATTACTTACGCCCGTATTGGCGATTACCTAAAAAAACAATGCGGCGGTTACCGCGGCTACGTTTTTACCGGCAACCCGGACCTGGCCAAGAAAATAGGCCTGCGCCCGAGCCGCAAAATTGAGTTTTACAACGGCAAACTTGATTGCCGCCTGTTTGAGTACGAATTGTACGAAGGCAGCAAACGCGAACCTAAAGTAGATTAAATGAAGAAGCTATTAATTATTGCCCTGTTATTATCATCCGCTTACTGCAAAGCGCAGGATGCCGACCTGGCGTTCCCCTTTCAGGGTGGCAACCCCGTTATGACCCGTTTTTTTAAGGATAGCCTGCAAATTGGCGACGATATAAAAGCAAAAAAAGCAACCGGTATGGCGGTGTTTAAATTCACGGCGGATATAAATGGCAATATTCAAAAAATTGTGATCTACTACGCCGATGATTACCTGCTTACGATGCCTATCATCCAGGCCTTAAAAAAAACAACCAAAAAATGGATAATCACCAACAAGGAAAAATTCCATGATTTTATTATACCATTCTCTATCGGGTACAACACGCCTTCATCCGGCGAGGCCGAGGTACAGAAAGCGGCTTACAATTTTTACAGCAGCCGCAAACCCATCGTAGCCCAGGACCAAATACCGCTAAACTCGGCCACCCTGCTGCCAACCGTGGTAGTGAAGTACGATTTGTAATTTGTAACCTTTAAAATTTTTATGGCCGCCCAATTGGGTGGCCATTTTTTTTACCCGGAACTGACGGGCTTGCTTATTTAGGCCATGTTCTCGACTAAAAGGCTTTAAAACATCCGCTTTCTCAATCGAAAGCCGTGCCTGGATTAGTTGTTGCCTCCGGTAATCTTTTTTTGAAAAAAAATTAACCAAAACCTTATAAAACAAAATCCGCCTTTAAGCATTTCTCGTTAGTATGTTAATTATTAATCCCCCGGTAAATTGCGAAGATGAAGAACTTATTGAATTTCAAGGTAAAAGCTGTTGCAACAAACATCCGTAACAAGCGAGAAGAACTCAATTACACTCAAGAGTATTTGGCCGCCAAGCTAAATATCTCACAAAATGCCTACAGTAAAATTGAACTTGGTTATACCAAGATCACCCTCGAACGCCTGTTCCAGATATCTGAGGTTTTAGAAACCGATTTGATGGACCTTATTAAAACCGACAGCGCCGAAGCCGCCTAAATTTATTTTATTAAGCCGATCTGTTTCCGGATAAATATATTTGCAGCAAATTGTAATTGATGAGCAGCGCAGATATCATAGCCCAAACTACCATTTTTGTACAGGATACGTTAAAGAACGCCGAAGGCGGGCACGATTGGTGGCACATCCAACGCGTACATACCAATGCCAAACGCATAGCGCAAACCGAAACCTGTACCCTACTCATAGTTGAACTCGCGGCCCTGCTGCACGATATTGCCGATGCTAAATTCCATAACGGTGATGAAGAGATCGGCCCAAAAACGGCAGGCGATTTCCTCAAAAGCATTCATGTTGAAGCCGATATTATTGAGCATGTACAGCAGATCATCAGGCACATGTCGTTCAAATCCAGTTTTGATAAAGCTACTTTTTTTTCGCCGGAGCTTGCCATTGTACAGGATGCCGACCGGCTTGATGCTATTGGCGCAATTGGCGTAGCGCGTGCCTTTGCCTACGGTGGGTTTAAAGGCCGCGAAATTTACAACCCCGAAATAAAGCCCAACCTAAACATGAGCAAGGCTGAGTACAAAAATACCACCGCCCCTACCATCAACCATTTTTACGAAAAGCTTTTATTGCTGAAAGACAAAATGAACACCCCCACGGGTAAGCAAATGGCACAACAACGCCACGAGTTTATGCAAAGCTACCTGCAGCAATTTTACAGCGAAGTGCAGTAATCAACATTTTTTATTATATCGTTATGAATAAAGCCCCCCTTATTCTTTTTTTAGCATCGTTATTTGTTTGTAAAGCCGGCCTGGCGCAGGACACACTTAAGCAGCAGCGATTTAACTTCCATTTTCAACAGACGGTAATCACCCAGTCTAAACTGGGTTTTAGCGCGCCTTATACCAGCGATAACAGCCTATCTACCATAAAAGAAACACAAACGTCGTTAACCACCACATTTTTTGGTGGTGCCCGCTTATGGAAAGGCGCTTCGGCCTATTTTAACCCCGAACTGTCGGGTGGCTCGGGCCTTAGCAAAACGCTCGGGGTAGCCGGTTTCCCAAATGGCGAAACGTTTAGGGTTGGCGGTGCCGAGCCTAAAATTTATATAGCGCGGCTGTATTTCTCCCAAAATTTTGAGTGGGGCAATGAGAAGGACACCCTTGCCGACGATGTGAACCAATTAGCCGGGCTACGGAGCAAACGCTA
>CBFGNE010000329.1:0-5134 GCA_965649995.1 uncultured Mucilaginibacter sp. | reverse complement strand
GGATTGTTTGAAAAGAATGAAAAAGGAGTAGCTACCTGGATAGATGATACCAGCCTGGATCCTAATAAGAAATTGGTATTGCATCGCACTGCCCCAATGGGCACCGTTGTACGTATTACAAACCCCATGACGGGTAAAAGCACCTTTGCCAAAGTAGTTGGCCGCTTTACCGATAATCAAAACACCCAGGGTGTGATGATTGTGATGACCAAAAACGTAGCCGAATCTATCGGCGCTATAGATAAACGTTTCCATGTAACCATTAGCTACGGTACCCCTAATGAATAAACCTTATGTAATTGGTGTAACCGGCGGAAGCGGAAGTGGCAAGACCTTTTTTTTGAAGTGTTTTCTTGAGCATTTTACACCCGAAGAAGTATGCCTGGTATCGCAGGACGATTATTATATCCCCGTGGAAGAGAATAAACTCTACAACTTCGATCTGCCCAGCACCATCGATGCCGATTTGTTTGAAAGCGACATCAGCAAGCTGATGCGCTGGGAAACCGTTTACCAAAAGGAATATACTTTTAATAACCCGGATATAACCCCGAGGATACTGGAGATAAAACCCGCCCCTATTATTATTGTGGAAGGCCTTTTTATCCTTCACTTCCAAAAAGTGGCCAACGACCTCGACATGACCATCTTCATCGAAGCTGACGAAGACATCGCCTTGCGCCGCCGCCTAAAACGCGACCTGGCCGAACGCGGCTACTCTAACGAAGATGCACACTACAAATGGATAAACCATGTTGTACCGGCTTATAAAGAGTACCTGCTGCCACATCGCGACAGGTGCGCTAAGGTAATTATCAACAATGGCGCAGTAGCCGATGATATTTTTAAGGTAACAGATGAAATTTCGCAGGAACTGAGGGAAAAGATATTAAGCTAAGCGCGATTAAACTTTTATGAATAACCTGGTTGTAATAGAGGTCCCATTCAATTTGGGTTTAAAAGAACTTACACCGGGCAAACCGCCCGGTGTGGATAAGCTCCCGGAATGGCTAAAACAACAAGGCTTATATGAAGCCCTCTTTCCTACGCAAATAATAAATATGCCGGCACCGCCATACAGCATGCACATTGATGCTGAAACAGGTATCAGGAACGCCGATGCTATTGTTGCTTATGCTAAAAGTTTAGCACAGGGAGTCCAGAATGCCTTAGAAAACAATAATTTCCCTTTAGTTATCGGCGGCGATTGCAGCATTTTAATCGGTTGTTTACTTGGTGCAAAAAAGCATGGCAAATACGCTTTGTTTTTTATGGATGGACATACCGATTACGTTACTACCCAATTTTCTGCAACCAAAGCCGCGGCGGGCATGGACCTTGCTTTAGTAACCGGCAACGGACCCGAAAAAATTACCAATATTGATGGTTTAAAGCCTTATGTAGCCGAGGCCAATACACTTGCTTTTGGCAACCGTTGCGAGGACCCTGAATATGTATCTCTCATTCTCAACTCAGGTATAGCTTACTTCAGCCTGAATGATGCCAGGCAAAAAGGCATCAAAACCGTCGCAGCTGATTTTATAGCGCATGTAAAATCAGAAAAGTTAGACGGTATCTGGATTCATTTAGATGTAGATGTGTTGGATAACGACGTAATGCCTTGCGTGGATTCGCCGCACCAAGGCGGATTATCTTATAGCGAATTGAATGAAGCACTTACCATACTTTTCCAATCGGGTTTGGTAAGTGGCCTGGATATCACCATCCTTGATCCTGATCGGGATGAAAAGGGAATATATGCAGGGATGTTTGTGAAAGAAATAGCAAAGATATTCAATCAGGGCCTTAATCGCAGTTGAGCAGCAGATCGTAGTACTTCTTCATTAAAACGGTATCGTAATTTACAAGGGAGTTGTAGGCCTCGGTAACCAGCTCATTCAAAATAGACGAGCCAAGCCGCCCTGCGCCATTGGGATTGAATCTCGTAATAGGTTATAAGCTCCGTCTCGCCTATTCCAGCGGAACTGCAGCCGTCGTCTCTTTTATAAAAATCATCGCGTCGAAATCAATTCCCGGCCGTATGGGAAGGGAAAGGGTATCGCCCCAGTTTGCATATATATTGGTGATATTTTTGCTTACATTGTAAAATGGGTTCCCTTCGGGATTATTAAACGAAACAAAAAAGGCTGGGAATTTAGCGTTAGCAAAAGTAGCCGAAAATGAATTTGGTTCGGTTTGGAAGGTATGCTGCACAAATTCATCCCCATCCAATACAGTCACACGTCCTTTAAAAGTATCAAACCCTATGGCGTAGTATTGGCTGCCGTAATTTTTTCGCACGTAGTACCCCATTCCTTTACAGGCTGCTATGGTAGTATCTTTGGCCAAATGCAAGTTGTGCCCCCAAATAATAGTTTTGGCTTTGCTTGCCTGCTGAACCTCCAGAAGGTTGTCTGCCATAAATTCATCACGATTGAGGGGATTGCCTAATTGAGTACCCTGATATAGCAGCGAAAGACGCTTTATAAACTCCGTCGAATTTTTTATTGATGAATTTCCTTTTGCCTTTGCTTCATCGCTTAAAGCTTTCAATGCATCCACTTCGCGGTCTGATAGTTCGTAAAGATTGTTATCCCCCGGCTTGGCAATTTGCTCTAAAACGGGCAAAGCGGCTCTCCCATTGATATAAAGGTTAGCGTTGTGCTCCAGGTAGTTTTTACAATAAACAGCCGAAGAATCGATATCGTTCTTAAAGTAATCCATATCGAAACCAAAAAGGGTTACTTTATCTTTAGCGGGTTGGTTATCGTTATAGGTTTTTATGGTTTCAAAAAGATTGAGTATCTCCTTCGTTTTAAACAAACGCAGCGGTTTCATCAATTGCTTCAGATCGCCCTTACCTGTTTGCAGGTAATTATTAATAGCAGCCATAGGCGAATAGCCAAATTCAAAACCAATCGATCGATAGTTTTGATGTTCGATAAGATATTTAATGATCCGCGTTTTCTCCACAGAAAATTCATGTGTGCCATGTGAGGCTTCGGCCAAACCAATAATGGTATTATTCTTTAGCTCTCTTGCCAAAGCTGATAAATAAACCTGATTGCCTTTTCCGGTGCTATCAACTGGTAAAGCGTGTTCATTTAACCAGGCAATAGTGGGCGATTGGGCGAAGCAGCAAGTAACAGATATAAAAAAAGGAAGGAAAGCGAAAGCTGTAAATTTCAACATAGCAGAATATATTAGATTTTAAAATCTAATATACAATATATTATTCGGCTATAAAAATAAAATTAGAATTAAATTCCGTCTAAGTGCTAGTCGCAGTTAAGCAGCAGATCGTAGTACTTCTTCATTAAAACGGTATCGTAATTCACAAGGGAGTTGTAGGCCTCGGTAACCAGCTCATTCAAAATAGAGGAGCCAAGCCGCCCTGCGCCATTGGGGATGGAGTCGTAATAGGTAATAAGTTCTTTAACCCTTATAATTTCGTACAATAACTGCTGTATCAGGTCGGTGTTTTGCCCGTCACCCATACCACGCGAATTATTGAGAAAACCTAAAGGATCGTTGGTGGTAGATGTCATTTGCAAAACAAGGATCCGGCTAAATGTTTCTCGATATAACTATGCTTTAGTTGATGCAACTACTAAGATTTACATTTTGTTTTAATTATTTATCAAAAAATAAAAATAAAATAAAAAAACCCTCTTTTGGAGGGTTTTTTTATACGAATTGTAATGATTATTTGTTCGAATCTGGCCTTGGCAATAAAACTTTGCGCGAAAGTTTCAATTTACCTTGCTTATCAACGTCAAGCAGCTTCACACGTACCTCGTCGCCAACATTAAAGATACCATCCATGGTCTCAATTCTGCGGTGATCAATTTCTGATATGTGCAGCAAGCCATCTTTACCCGGCATAATTTCAACAAATGCACCAAACGGCATAATTGATTTCACTTTACCTTCGTATATCTCGCCAACTTCCGGTTTAGAAGCGATATTGCGGATACGGGTTAAAGCTGCGTCGATAGAAGCCTTGTTATCGGCAAATACCTGTACAATACCCTGGTTGTCTTTCTCTTCGATAGAGATGGTTGCACCGGTTTCGCGTTGCATTTCCTGGATAATTTTACCACCGGGCCCGATAACCGCACCAATAAATTCTTTGTCGATTTTAATGGTAACGATGCGTGGAGCGTGTGGTTTGTAATCTTCGCGTGGCGCAGTAATGGTTTTAGCCATTTCGCCAAGGATATGTAAGCGGCCTTCTTTTGCCTGATCTAAAGCGTTGGTTAGAACCTCGTAAGAAAGACCGTTAATTTTCAGGTCCATCTGTACAGCAACAATACCGTTTTTGGTACCGGTTACTTTGAAGTCCATATCACCTAAGTGGTCTTCATCGCCAAGGATATCAGAAAGGATAGCGTATTTAGTACCCATTTCGTTGGTGATCAACCCCATTGCGATACCTGATACCGGATTGGTGATTTTAACACCCGCATCCATCAAAGCCAATGTACCGGCGCAAACCGTAGCCATCGATGATGAACCGTTAGACTCAAGGATATCAGAAACGATACGGATAGTGTATGGGTTCTCATCTTCGTGCGGTAACACGCGTTTTAACGAACGCATAGCTAAGTTACCGTGACCGATCTCGCGACGGCCGGCACCCCTGTTAGGCCTAACCTCACCGGTTGAGAAACCAGGGAAATTGTAGTGCAACAGGAATTTTTGGTAACCGTTGATGAAAGCACCGTCTATCATTTGCTCATCGTCCTTAGCGCCTAAGGTAACGGTGGTTAATGCCTGGGTTTCGCCACGGGTGAATACGGCAGAACCGTGTGCAGATGGCAGGTAACTAACTTCGCTCCAGATAGGGCGTATTTGTTTGGTGTGGCGGCCGTCTAAACGTTTGCCTTCATCCAAAACCAGGTTACGGATGGCATCGTATTCTACATCGTGGTAGTATTTTTTGGCAAGCGATTTGGTGATGTCGTCAATTTCGCCTAAAGTAGCGATGTAAGCATCACGTACTTCTTTGAATTTTGCAGAACGCTCATCTTTTGCAGATGCAGAAGAAGCGATATCATAAACCTGCTGGTAAGTAGCTTCGTAGATAGCTTTCTTCAGGTCTTCGTTGCTGTGCTCGTGGCTGTAGGTACGT
>CBFGNE010000328.1:0-5137 GCA_965649995.1 uncultured Mucilaginibacter sp. | reverse complement strand
CAACCCCGTTCTCATCCACAGGCGGTTGCCCTTTGTAGCCTACTTTATGGTAAAAGCTTTGGTAGGTTTCCCATTTAGAGAGGTTTTTATCCAGCAACAGCACCCATCCGGATGGTGGGCTAAAAGAGGTGCCGGTTAGTAAAACCAGGCAGCAAAGGCAGGCAATTATTTTTTTCATGTGAGATTAGTGGAGACTAATTTCACCAATTAAAACTAATTACACGAATTTTTAAAAAAGGAAGCAAATGAGGCCGACTGCGCGTGTGGTTTAAACTGCACCGGCCATTCACCAGGAAAATATTAGGCCACCAAAAAATCGGTGTCCTTTCCTGTCCACCTCATTTAGCTGCGTTTTTTCAGATCCGCCGGAGGCTAAAAATAGCTCGTCTATCCCCTCGCCGGTTTGCCAGGTAAAGAAGCCGCCGCCCAAATTTATTGCGATGTTTTTGGTGATGGCATATTGCAGCGCGGCAGTGGCATCAACGCCATAACCTTTGGCGGTGTGCAGGTAGCTTACGGGGTGCCGAAAAGTTGGGATAAGATTCCAGTCGGCTTTTGCTTTGTAACCGGCCTGGTTGTAGGTGAGGGTACCCGTCGCGCTGAGTTTTTTTGAAAGCTTGAAGCCTGCGATAGCTTTAACGAACGCGCCTTGCCAGTCGGTATCATAAGTGCTGTTCAAATTAGCGTATTGGCCGCTCCCGTCAAACAGGTGAAGAGATTGTTTATTGGCACTATACCCAGCGTAGGGTGTCAGCGAGAAGTTTTCGTTATCGATCAATTTATACCCCAGCCCGATGGCTATTTCCCTGGTGAAGCCTTTATCGGCATCGAACAATTGATCGTACGCAGGGCTGGTGCGGTTGTCGCCGTTATAGTCGTTATCTCTCACCGTGCCCGATTTGATGGACACCCGCCGATAATCGCCCATCAGCATCAGCTTGTTCCAAAAATTCCATTGCAGGGATGCAGCTACCGATTGCCCGCCAACCTTTTTCCATTGCAATTCCGAATAGATATTGGGGCTTTGCCCCTGCAGATTCCCGGCTATCGACCATTTCAAACCCTCCCGCTGGTAACCAGTGCCAAGGCTTACCTGCAATTTTTTAGGCGTGGTTTGCGCGTATAGCTGGGCAGTGCTGTACAAAACACAAAGGCAGGTAATAAATATTCTTCTCATGCAGGTAGATAAAACGCCTGCCTCCGGGTTAAGGAGGCAGGCTGTAAATTAGGGTTTTTGAAGCATTTCACAAAGCTCGTAGCTAAACACGTCATGCCGAATTTATTTCGGTACCCCATATGCACAGTATTCAGCTTGCAGAGCGGATTAGCTCAGTGGCTACTTTTATGATGGGGTGTTGAAAAAATTTCAACATGACGTTGATGATCGTTTCGACCATAGCGATGGGTTTGAAACCCATCGCTATGGTTGAAACGCTATAACTACTGGTTCACCCCAAAGGCTTCCCAGCCCGATGCCGTAGTGCGGGTACAGGTCATTGCTTGGGTGCCGTTTTCGCTGGAGATGAATTTGCCGTTATTCCCTCTAAAGGTAACTTTGCCATCGCCGGTTGGCACCCAATCAAATTTTTCCCAATCGCCAATGGCGGTGCGGTTGCAGGTGATGGCCTGGGTACCGTTCTCAGACGACACGTATTTGTTCATGCTGCGTAATGCCACTTTGCCGCCGCCTGCATCAACCACGGTGAATTGCTCCCAGGTAGATGCTACCGCGCTGGTACACGTCATGGCTTGAGTGCCGTTTTGGCCATTTACATATTTACCGTTAAAGCCTTTCAGGGTAACCGTCTGGCCGATAGGTGCGGTAGAACCCGTGCCGCCGCTGATGCTGTAAACCCTCACGTAATCTACCAGCATGTTGGCAGGCAACGCGCCGTTATTAATAGTATTGCCGGGCAGATCGCCACCTACGGCAAGGTTTAGGATCAGGAAGAATGGCAATTGGAATTCTTCGGTACTGTTGATGTTGTTTTGGATATTACCCGTGTGGAACAGCGTACCATCCACATACCATTTAATGCTGTTTGCATCCCATTCCACCGCATATAAATGATAGCCGGTAACATTAACCGGCGTGTTGCCGCCATAGTAAACGTGGCCGTTATTGTTCCAGTGCATGGTACCGAGGGTAACATTGCTGGTATTGGTTTGCTCCATAATATCAATCTCGCCGCATTGTGGCCAGCCTACCGAGCCTATATTAGTACCCAGCATCCAAAATGCCGGCCAACTGCCCTGGAAAGCGGGGAGCTTAATGCTTGCTTCGATACGGCCATATTTCACCGAGAATTTACCCGAAGTAGTTAGCTTGCCCGATGTATATGGCTGGCCGCCCATGCTTTGGTTTTTAGCGGTGATAACCAGGTTGCCGCCTGTTACGGCCACGTTGCCGGTAGCGTAGTATTCCTTTTCGTTATTTACATTGGGGTTACCCACATCTATATTCCACTTGCTGCCATCTACACTGCTGCCGTTAAACTCGTCCTGCCAAACCAGGGTTAGCGCCCTGGGTGTTGTAGTGGCAGTGGCGGTTGCCATTTTTTCATCTACAGGTGCTTTTACATCCTTTTTACAGGAAACTGCAATAACGCTTAGCGCCAGGATCATCCCGGCACCTTTCATCAGGTTTAATAATTGCTTTTTCATAATGCTGGTATTTGTTAATTGGTTTTTGTTTTTGGAGCCTCACCCTGCCCTCTCCAAAGGAGAGGGTGGGAAATGACCTTTCTTTTATTCCCTCCTTGGGGAGGGGTGCGGCTGCTTTTGTGCAAAGGCAGGGAGGGGTTTCGTCACAATGCGGCTATTGCATAGTTCGTTAAACCCCTACCCCCCTTCCCCAAGGAAGGAATCGCACATACCTCCGCTTTCTTTATCTTACTGGTTCACGCCAAAAGCTTCCCAGCCCGAGGCGGTTGCACGGGTACAGGTCATGGCCTGCGTACCGTTCTCGCTGCTTATGAATTTGCCGTTGTTGCCCCGTAGGGTTACTTTACCATCAGCCGTTGGCACCCAATCAAATTTCTCCCAATCGCCAATGGTGGTGCGGTTACAGGTGATGGCCTGGGTGCCGTTTTCTGAGGATACGTATTTGTTCATGCTGCGCAGCGCTATTTTGCCTCCGCCGGCATCCACTACGGTAAATTGTTCCCAGGTGGATGCTACGGCACTGTTACAGGTCATGGCCTGGGTGTCGTTCTGGCTGTTTACGTATTGGTTGTTAAAACCTTTAAGGGTGATGGTTTGCCCGATTGGTGCACCTGTACCGCCACCGCCGCCCGGTGTGCCGCTCCATTTAAAAGTTACTACCGCGCCTGCTGCCAAGGTGTACGTGAATGATTCTGTGCCCCATTTCACCTTAAAGCTGGTACTGCTGCCGCCGCTGTTTGATGCGATAAGTACTTTGGTGCCATCGCTATTGCGGAATGCCACGTTTTGTATGCTGCCTGCTACGTTAGAGGCTATGCGCACAGCGCCCGGCCTTACCGCTTTTGAGGCATGGGCAATAATGTAATACCCCACGTTGCGGGTGATGGAAGTACCGCTTACCGTGATAGCGCCAAGGCAGGTGCTGCAACCGCCTGCGGTATGCGGGTTGTTGTTAGGGTCGGCAGCCAGGTTCCACTCCAGTACGTTGCGGCTCCAGTTACGGGTGGCGCCAATAATGAGGGTGTTAATGTGCCAGCCCAGGTCGCCGCCAAAATTGCTTGGTGCGCCCACCCATTGCTCGGTAAAGTAAACGTTTTTGTTAGGGTATGCGTTGTGTACGGTTGTTAATGCGCTGATATCGCCTGCATACAGGTGGAATGCAGAACCATCTACATAACCGCCTGCCTGGCCTACCACGGTTGTAGCATAGCTGGGCACATCGGCATTATGATCGTAGGCGATAATTTTTGTGGTGATGCCTGCTGCGGCAAATTGCGGACCAAGGTGGTTGTTTATAAACGTTACCTGCTCGTTGGCCTGCATTACCATGCTGGGGTTATTGTAGGGGTTAAGCGGCTCGTTTTGCGGGGTTACCGCATCTATGCGGATGCCCTGCGCGGCCATGGCCTGTATGTATTTTACAAAGTACTTAGCGTAGGCAGCGTAGTAGGTTGTGTTTAAGCTGCCGCCGGTATAGCCATTGTTGCCGGTTGTGTTCACCTTCATCCAGGTTGGGGCTGTCCATGGGGTGGCTATAATTTTGATGTTGGGATTAATGGCGAGGATCTTCTTTAGTATCGGCAGGAAATCGGTATTCTCCTGTGCGAGGCTAAAGTTGTTCATGTTTACATCGCCCGCGGTTTGGTTGTATGTAAAATCGGAGGAACTGAGGTCAGACGCGCCAATACTTACGCGCAGGTAGCTTACCCCTATTTGCCCGCTGCCTGTGCCAAACAACTCGTTGAGCACGCTGGCCTGGTTGCCGCCCAACCCGTTCAGCAGGCTTGCGCTGCCGCCGGTAAGGGTGTATCCAAAGCCATCAATGCCCTGGTAGGTGGTGCCTTCGTCTACCGTAATGGTGTTTGGGTTGGTGCCTGCATCCGCAGCAAAACTCACACTCCCCTGCGCCAACAGGCTGCTTTGGTTTGATGTGGTAAGCCAGGTAGTAACTGCACTGGTGGCGTTACGGGGCTGGGTAGTAGCGGTTTTTGCGCCGTCGACGGTTTGTGTGCGCGCATCTTTTTTACACGCATTCACCAACAGGGCAAAGGTGATAAACACCGTTGCCATCAGCTTGATCTTGTAATTCATCTTCATAGGTTTTTATTTGATTGGTTATTAATTGGTTTGCGCATGGATAAACTGTTAAACCGCATTGCCAGCAAGCCATTAACTTTTATGCAAACCACAAAGCAGGCCAAAACAAGTGGCCATAGCAGCTTTTAGGAGTTTTTCAGGAAACAGGCAGATGCCGGTATAATCGGTTAGGGCAAATTTAACGTAATTTTTACGTTACAAACAAGCCAACATTGCTATAAATATCTGATAATTAGCTATTTATATGCGTTTTGATACGCTTGCTTCACAGGCGTAAAACAGCAAAAACCCGCTTTAAAGGGTTTAAAGCGGGTTTTATAAATATTAAAAAATAGTTGCGATACGCTTACTTCACAGGTTAATTTTTAAGCAATAT
>CBFGNE010000327.1:0-5152 GCA_965649995.1 uncultured Mucilaginibacter sp. | reverse complement strand
GTACAACGCTTAGCACTTATGTAAATGGAGTAGCATATAAAACTTTAACAATCATCAATAACCCATCGGCCAATGCAAACTTTTATATTGGAGTTGGCGAAGGAGGTACCGGCTTTTATTTTAATGGAACAATTGATGAGCCCCGGGTATCAAATGTGGCAAAAACTCCCGATTGGCTTAAAGCGGAGTACGGCAATCAAAATAACCCGGTAACGTTTACAACTGTTGGTACAACCTTAACCAATATAACCAATGCCGCAGCCATACCCGGCGCCTTAACTTATACTTATAAAGGGGTTACAGGCACTTATACCGATGCTGCCAACTGGGATAACACTACTGCCGGAACAACCAACCAGGCGCCTGCCTTTGATGGCACAGCCAACTTAATTATCCCTACCGGAACGAGCATTGCACTTAACAGTGATGCTGCTGTTTACGGGCTTACCCTA
The DNA here is from genome assembly GCA_965649995.1 of uncultured Mucilaginibacter sp. GTDB lineage: Bacteria > Bacteroidota > Bacteroidia > Sphingobacteriales > Sphingobacteriaceae > Mucilaginibacter. The sequence continues at coordinate 4,700 of CBFGNE010000327.1, read as the reverse complement.
AGCGGAACGGCCACCGTAAGCCTGAGTGCCAATTTAAGCGTTGCCTGCAATATATATAACCAGGGTACCGGAAAAATAGACTGGAATAATTTAAACACATCAAAAATAACCTGGAACGGCAGCAGTGCTACCCAAAGCTACAACGGCTCAACATCTACCGGGTATGCCCATGTGGGTACCATGGAACTGAATAATTCGGCAGCCGGAACCTTAACTATCAACAATGATACTTTGGCTATTTACAGCCTGCTGACGATCACTAAGGGAAGCCTGGTGGTTGCTACCCCCGGCACCCTTACTTTAAAAAGTTCGGCAACGCAAACCGCCGCTGTAAGTGTTATTACCAACCCTGCGTATAAAATAGATGGCTACGTAAATGTAGAGCGCTATTTAACCGGCGGAGGGTTGGCGGCCAACCGCGGCTACAGGCTAATGTCGTCTCCGGTTAACCAAACGTCGGCAACCATAGCGTCTACCAATACCTTTGGGCTTAGCTACCTTAAGCCTCACACTTATTTAAATGTTACCTATCCGGGTGTATTTACGGGCGGCCCCGGCGGCACAGGCAGTGGTTTTAGTGGGGCAAGCATTGGGCCCACCATTTATTTGTATAAAGAAACGTTGCCTGCCAGCAATACAACCTATATTTCTGGCAAGCACGTAGGCATTTCGGCAATAACGGTATCGGGTTCGCTAACCAGTACCACAACAGGCACCACCGCCACAGTTACAACCATACACGCAACAGATCCAACAGTAACTACCTCCATCCCGGTAGGTAATGGCTTTTTATTTTACTTTGTAGGCCCTGGCACACGCAGTACCGGTAGTTCTACGGTGCCGCCAAATGATGCGGTGATTACAGCCAACGGCTACTTAAACCAGGGTACCTTTACGGCCAACCTTTGGTATACCGCTACGGGTGGCGTGGGCAAGTTATCAAACTCGGCAGCAGCTTCGCCAGGTTATAATATGATGGGCAATCCATACGCGTCAAGCTTAAACTTAAATACGGTTTTAACAGATAATACCGCAAGTATTGATGGTATTTATGTATTAGGCAGCAGAACGGGCGGCAGCAACCAAAACTACGTTGCTTATGTAAACGGAGGCACCTCATCGCCGGCTGCCCAGGGTTATGCCGTAAGTGGCGGCGGTTTTATTGTGCATGTTAAAAGCGGCGTAACTAACGGCACACTTACCTTTAACGAGGCGCAAAAAGCCCCAACACAACAGCTTACCGGTACGGGCCTTATTATGAATGCGCCTAAGGCCGATAACATGATAGTTGACGGTAAATTTGAGAAAACACCATCAAAAGGCTTAATGGTATCGCCCACTACAAACGCACTTACCGGCCTTTATATGAAAATGGAAAAGGACAGCCTGATATACGATTATTGCGGCATTTATTTCAAAAGCGATTACTTAGCAAAATTTGGCGACGGCGATGCGCGCTACCTTACCGGCCCCACAGCAACCGTAAGCATGGCCAGCCTATCGGCAGACGGCGTTGAAACCGCGGTTAACCTGCTGCCCGATTATCATAAAGGCAGCCGCACAAAACTGAAAGTAAGTGCAACAGCAAGCGGCTTGTACTATATAAAAATAGAAGGCATACGCAATATTGATACTTTATATGATATTTACCTGATTGATAACTTTAAAAAAGATTCTCTGGATATACGCAGGTATGGTACATACGCTTTTAACCTGGTTAAAACAGATACCACAACCTTTGGCGTAAACCGGTTTGTACTATCTATTCAGCGCAAACCCATACTGGCTTTTGTACTGGCCAACTTTACGGGCAACAAAGTTGCCGAAGGGGTGCAACTGAACTGGAAAACGTATAACGAAAGCAACTATACGGGCTTTACCCTGGAAAGGCAAACCAACACCGGGGGATTTACAGCGATTTACGATAAGCAAAGCGATGGTAGTAACCACTATTCGTTTATAGATCGCCAACCTGCATCGGGCAACAATATTTACCGGTTAAAACAAAACGATATAGACGGTAAAATAAGCTACTCGGAACCCGTAAAAATATTTTACGATAAAATGGCAGGCAATGGCCTGTTCAGTATATTCCCTAACCCAACCGCCGAAATGATAAATGTAAGCATACCGTTTGTTCAAAAAACGGCCTCGTACAAAATGAGGCTGTACAACGCAGCGGGTAATTTAATTATGCAAAAAACATCAAACACAGGCAATTGGAGCGAGAACGTGAGCGATGTGAAACCCGGTGCTTATATTGTTGAGGTTATTAAAAACGACGGGACATCCATGGGGAAAGCAAAATTTATAAAAAGATAGGTTAAATAGGGTATGTAAGTAACAGGACGAGGCTGGTAAGGTGTGTTTAGTACAATCTCCTTGCATTTTAATAGCAAACACGCTGCTATGGGTAGTTTTAAACCAACTATTGCCATTTTGAGTATAAATTTGCATATTTGCACCGCTTAAATGCGATGGTCCTATAGCTCAGCTGGATAGAGCAACAGATTTCTAATCTGTAGGTCATAGGTTCGAATCCTATTGGGATCACCCCAAGCCCTTCTTTTAATTTAGAGGGGCTTTTTTGTTCATATGGTGTTAACCGGGCGCCTTCGGCCGTGTTGCGGATGGCCCCCGCTATTGCGCGGTAGCCTTCGGCGTAAACACCAGGTAAACTTCCCGGGGTATTACAACCGGGGGTAGTTCGGCACTTGCATACTCGTCCAGGTCAGTTGCGAATTTAAGCAACATTGTTACCCCAAGATCCGGGTGCGCAATATCTCTTCCCTTAAGCATCACAGTTAATTTTACCTGGTCATTATGCTCGAGAAAGCGAATGGCACCATCAAGTTTAGTTGCATACGCAGCGTCATCCATTCGTAAACGCACCCTCATTTCTTTCATCATAAACGTTTGTTGTTAATGTTCAATCCCGTTCCTTCTCAACTATACGTTTAGCCGAAATTGTTGTAAGATAAGGCAAAAAAGCGGCGCCCCAAAAATTGTATGCATAAATAACACGCTTTTCGCTTAAAAAATTAAAGCACGGTACCTAATATCGACGAGGCACAATCCGCTGTTAATTGGCACTATTAAATTTGTTAAAATGGCGCTTTTTGCAGGGCCGCTTTGCTATTAGTTTTGATGGTATATGAAAGCGATATACAAAGTAATACTGGTAAGCCTTGTTTGCGGGTTATGTACAGGGCCGTTTAAAACATCGGCACAGCAAAAGCCAGACGCCTCGAAAACCAAACGCGACGGCAGCCACGATTTCGACTTTGAGATAGGCACCTGGAAAACCTCGTTGAAACGCCTTCAGCATCCTTTAACGGGCGACTCATCCTGGATAGCATACAGCGGCACTACAACCGTGAGCAAGGTTTGGAACGGCCGCGCCAACCTGGTACAGCTTGATGTAAGCGGACCGGCGGGGCATATAGAGGCTTTAAGCCTGCGCCTTTACAATCCGGAGGCCAGGCAATGGAGCCTTAATTTTTCAAACGTAAGCGGGGGAACCATCAGCCAGCCAACTATCGGCGAGTTTAAAAATGGCCGCGGGGAGTTTTTCGACCAGGAAACATTTAACGGCAGGGCCATCCTGGTGAGGTTTATCATCTCAGAGATCACTGCGGATTCCTGCCATTTTGAGCAAGCATTTTCTGACGATGGCGGCAAAACCTGGGAGGTTAACTGGGTTGCGACAGATACGCGGGTTAAATAGCCGGATGGCGGGTATTTGCCGGCCTTATTATTAAGCCTGCCGCCTTATCCGACGTGCCGCTACGCGGCCATTATTGAGTGAAAACCCCACCCGAAAATTTATTTTTTTTTGAACCACAAAAATCCACTTGCTGGCTTTTAAATTGCACTGTACCGGTTTATGAGGAATACTGTACTTGTAATTGAGGATGAGCCCATCATTGGCGAAATGATGTGTATTTTATTAGAGATAGAGGGTTACAAGGTGGTTAGCCTTGGCGACACAGGTTTAGCCCGGCAAAAATTGGAGTCGAAAGAAATTGCGCTGGTAATGCTCGATCTTAATTTGGGAGGCGAAGACGGGCAATCTATGTGCAGGTACATTAAACAGCAGCCCGATTTTCAGGACATACCAGTGATCCTGGTGTCTGGTAACGCAGACCTCGAACAAATAAAAAACGAATGCGGTGCAGACGATTACCTCGCCAAACCTTTTGGACTGGAAGATTTTGTGAAAAAGGTAAATAAGTTGGCGGGGGCACGGGCCTAGTCTATCGCTGAACTAAGCGAGATAGCATGGCTGTGGCCTACACCAACAAGGGCGTACATAACCTTTTTTTGCCGTTGTCTACAATGAGAATAGGCTGTTTTGCCTGCCGTTTAATTTTGCAGCCGTGAAGTTGCTATTCTTCGCCTTCGTTGGCCTTGTGACCAACGAACACAATGCTGGTAAATAACGGGATGGCGTGATAAGCGCCAATGCTTGTAATCCGCCTGAAAAGTATGGCGGTCATTCCGTTAATCAAATACATCGGGAGCTGTTGTTGACAACACCAATAAAGGCGCAGCAAAATCCGCTTCTATTTCTATTTTGCTTCGCAACCGCCGATGTTGCCACCAGTATTGCCTTCGCCTATAATTTTATCACTAAACTTAAATAATCAGATAAGTTATTATCCCGCTGAATGTTATCTTTGTTAAGTTTTTCTTTATAT
>CBFGNE010000326.1:0-5157 GCA_965649995.1 uncultured Mucilaginibacter sp. | reverse complement strand
AAATTAGATGTGCCGGTAGAGTCGCAGTACGTTAAATCAAACTTCCCGGTAACTGATGCTGATTACAACGCGTTGTTAGGCACCATTTATTCTAATTTGTCATCCAACTACGCAGTGCCATACTGGCGCATGCAGGAGCTTTCTACCGATGAAGCAATACTGCCCGCCCGCGATGGCAACTTTGATGATGGTGGCCAGTACCGCCAGTTGCATTACCACACCTGGACGTTTGACCACCCCAATGTTATTAGTATTTGGCAATGGGGTTTTGGCGGGGTAAATACCTGTAACCGTATCATCAGCCTGGTAAACGCATCGCCGTCGTCAGAAGCTAAAAAGGCAGCTACCATTGCCGAAGTAAGGGCAATGCGCGCGCTTTATAATTACTTTATGATGGATCTGTATGGCAACATACCGCTAATAACCGAGTTCCCCGTGGCATCACAACCGGCTACCCAAAGCCGTGCAAAAGCTTATCAGTATATAGAAAGCGAATTGCTAAGCGTGGTGCAGCAGCTACCTGCCAAAACACCGGCCAATGCAGCGCTTTACTACGGGCGCCCAACCAAAGCCATGGTGTTTGCCCTGTTAGAGAAGATGTACCTTAATGCACAGGTGTACACCGGTACCGCAAAATATACCGAAGCTGTTGCCATGGCCGATAGCGTTTTAAAAAACACCAACTACAGCCTGGATGCCAAATACCGGGATATATTTTTGCCGAACAACGGCCCGCAAATAAACGAGACGATATTTGCTATCCCATACGATCAGCAGATACCGGGCAACCAGTTTACCCGTTTTGGTTTCTTTTATTACCTGGTGCAGGCCTACGGGTTTAACGTGGGCTTAAGTATTGCCATGAGCACTACGCCCGAGTTTTACAACCGGTTTAACCTGCCCGGCGATGCGCGTACAAAAACATGGCTGGCAGGCCCGCAGTTTGCACCGGATGGTAACGGCGGCTTTACCACCCAGCCGGTTTATTACCCCGGTACTACTACTCAAATTTACATCGAGCCAAAACTAACGCTGGTACCTGGCAAGCCTATGGATTTGGGCAATACTATTGCCAGCCAGTCGGAAGGTGTACGTTCTATGAAATACTACCCCGATCCTACCATTATACAGGCTACCCGTTTAAACGGTAACGATGTACCGGTTTTGCGTTTGGCTGATGTAATAATGATGAAGGCAGAAGCTATTTTGCGCGGTGCAACAGCCACTACCGTTAACGGCGAATTGCAAACACCTGATGTATTGGTAAACAAGATCCGCGCCCGTGCCGGCGCACCTGCGGTTGCAGGCATCGATTTAAATGGTTTGCTTGATGAGCGTGCCCGCGAATTTTCGTGGGAAGGATGGCGCCGCAACGACCTGATCCGCTTTGGCCAGTTTGAAGTGGAGTACCCTTTACCAAACGATGTGCTTACCATGAACAAGGATGTAAACCGCAGGCTTTATCCTATACCCGCGCAGGAAATTAAACTTAACCCTAACCTGGTGCAAAACCCTGGTTATTAATAAATAAAGAACAAGCATTACAGCCCCGGCCCAATAGCCGGGGCTGTTTTAATACCAACGCTTATGAAATTCACATTCGGTTTATTACTTGCTGCGTTTTTGCCTTTAGCTGCAATAAACAGCCCCGGTGATAATGTACCCATTAACCATATACAGGTGATAGGATCGCACAATAGCTATAAAAAAGCTATCGACCCTAAGTTGTTTAAACTGCTGCAGCGCAATGATTCTGTTGCGATGAGCAAAATTGATTACAGCCACATCAGCCTTACCGAACAGCTAAACCTGGGCCTTTTAGATTTGGAGATTGATGTTTATGCAGATACTGCCGGTGGCAAATACGCGCGCCCAAAAGGGCTGGACTGGGTACCCGGCCAACCCGCTTATGATACCGAGGGGCAAATGAAGCAGCCCGGTTTTAAGGTTTTCCATATACAGGATATCGATTTCAGGAGCAACTGCCCAACGTTTAAAGGTTGCCTGCAGGAGTTGAAAAAATGGTCGGAAGCGCATCCACAGCACAATCCTGTCTTCATTACCATGAATGCCAAAGACGAAGCCATGAAAAAGCCGGGGTTTACCGTTCCGGATAAATTTACGCCGGGCATTTACGATAAGCTTGACAAAGAGATCGCCGATAACCTGGGCCAGGAACACGTAATTACGCCAGACGATGTTAGGGGCAAATACAAAACGCTGGAAGATGCCGTGCTGCACCAAAACTGGCCTACGCTAAAGCAGGCAAAAGGCAAATTCATTTTTCTGCTTGACGAAACAGAGCCAAAACTGAGCGAATACATCAGCGGCCATCCATCGCTAAAAGGCCGGGTGCTTTTCACCAACTCCGAACCCGGAACGCCCGAGGCAGCCATACATGTAATGAACAGTGCTAAAAAGCAACTGCCGCAGATAACAGCACTGGTAAAAAAAGGCTATATAATCCGCACCCGGGCAGACAGCGACACGCAGGAGGCCCGCGCCGACGATAAAAGCAGCTTTAATGCGGCAATGCTATCGGGGGCACAAATCATCTCTACCGATTATTATAAAAAGAGCACGCATTTTAAATCTGATTACACAATAGCCTTCCCCGATGGCAGCTATTTTAGGTTTAACCCTTTATTTGCAGTTGGTAAATAGAAATTTTAAACCTTAATTACAGATAGCCGGGTTGAACGCCCGGCTGTTTTTGTTTAAGGGGGTTTGAAATTGGGCATTAGCAAGGGTAAGTAAGCCATGAATGATGTTAGATACACATGGCAATAAACTGGAGAACATCCGGACAACAGTTTTGCAACTTGTTAATTAGCGTTAAAGCCTCTCTAAGCAATCAGAAGGGCTTTCCGTTAGTTAGCGCATTAAATTGTCGCCCCAACCAAAACGATTCTCCCCGGATGAGTATCTTGGGCTTTTAATTATTATCTTACCCTACTATGATAAATAGCCAGGCCCCAGCAAAAACAGAAGTGAATTTTGATTATTCGCCCGTTATAAATTTCGCGTTGCAACAAAACCACGTTCCTGTTATACGGGAATTAGCTGTAAAAAACGTATCGGGAAACGATTGGCAAAACGTAACCGTCGAACTTGTGTCCGAGCCTGATTTCGCGCCGGTATGGAAGCAATCTATCGGAATTTTAAGAGAAGGGGAAAGCCATCTCTTTAGAAGCGTATCGCCGGTTATATCATCAAAATCCCTTGCCGAGCTTACAGAAAGGGTGTCGGGCAAGTTTATATTAACAATTGCAACCGATGGGGAAATTGTATACCAGGAACATTATGGGGTTGATCTGTTGGCCTACGATCAGTGGAACGGCATAGGGTTGCTACCCGAGATGCTGGCGGCTTTTATCACGCCAAACCATCCCCAAATTGTAAAGATCATTCGCGCAGCGTCTGCCCTGTTAGAAACATGGACCGGTAACCCATCGTTCGACGAATATCAAAGCCGCAACCCAAACCGGGTGCGCAAGCAAATGGCCGCTATTTACGAGGCCATTGCCGCAATGGAGTTTATTTACTGCACTGTACCGGCAAGTTTTGAAGAAGGCGGGCAACGCATACGGCTGGCGGATACCATGTTTGCCAATAAACTGGCCAACTGCCTCGATCTGTCTTTACTCTACGCGGCCTGTTTAGAGGCTGTGGGGATACATCCTATTATTACAATTATAAAAGGGCATGCGTTTGCCGGGGGATGGCTTATCGATGAATCTTTCGCGGATGCTGTTAACGACGACCCCTCGCTGATAACAAAACGCACTGCTGATGGCATTAATGATATAGCAGTGGTAGAGGCTACCTGCATGAATGCAGGCAATAATACATCATTTGATGACGCGGTTCGGTCGGCAGATCAAAAACTGCTGCGCACCGCCGATTTTCTGCTGTTTATTGATGTAAAGCGGGCACGCTTTAGCGGCATCCGCCCTTTGCCTTTAAGGGTTGCTACCCCTACCGGCTGGGACATAGTAGAAGAAGCAAAACAGCTGCGCGAAACCACCTTGCCCGATGATATATTTGTTGGGCAAAAACTGGTGCACAGCGAAAAGATAGAGGTGTCTAAACAGCGCCTTTGGGAACGCAAACTGCTTGACCTTACGCTGCGCAACAGCCTGTTAAATATCCGTATCACCAAAAGCGTTATACAGTTTATCACCATTAACGCCGGTAAGCTGGAAGATGCTTTGGCCGGGGGCACCGAATTCCAGGTGCTGGCTAAACCATCAGACTGGGACAACAACCCACGCGATACTGGAGTTTACGAGTCGCTGCATCAAACCGACCCTATCGCCGACCTGGTAAAGAACGAGTTGAGCCAAAAGCGCCTGCGTACTTACCTTTCGGAAGTTGAACTGGGTAATAGCCTTACCAATTTGTACCGTTCATCACGCCTCTCGATAGAAGAAAACGGCGCTAATACCCTTTACGTGGGTTTGGGTTTGCTGCGTTGGTATGAGACCGACCTGAGCGAGCGCCCGCGTTACGCGCCGATATTGCTGTTACCGGTAGAGATCATCCGCAAATCTGCCCAAAAAGGCTATGTGATCCGCACGCGCGAGGAAGAAACCATTATGAACATCACCCTGCTGGAAATGATACGGCAGGACTTTGGCATTAGCATTGGCGGGCTGGAGACCCTGCCAAAGGATGAAAGCGGCGTGGATGTAAAACAGATATTCAACATTGTCAGGCAGGCCATCATGACAAAATCGCGGTGGGATATAGAAGAACAGGCACTGCTGGGTACTTTCTCGTTCAGTAAATTTATTTTATGGAACGATATTCATAACAATGCCGATAAACTTGCACGCAATAAAGTAGTAGCAAGTTTAATATCGGGCAAGCTGGAGTGGCAGCCGGAAGAAGATACATCCGGCATGGCCGTTGAGGACGGGCAGCTTCATCCAAAGAACGTAGCGCTTCCGATCAGTTCAGATTCATCGCAGCTGCAGGCCATCCTCACATCGGGCGAGGGTAAAAGTTTTGTGCTGCATGGCCCGCCGGGTACAGGCAAATCGCAAACTATTACCAATATTATTGCAAATGCCTTGTACGCGGGTAAACGCGTATTATTTGTGGCCGCCAAAAAAGCGGCGCTTGATGTGGTAGAAAACCGGTTAGAATCGATAG
>CBFGNE010000325.1:0-5159 GCA_965649995.1 uncultured Mucilaginibacter sp. | reverse complement strand
TAAAATTAACGCCGTTTACTATAGCCGGATGCAATTTGTTCTTGTACCTGAAATGGAAGTTGTTCAGTGCAATTTTGTCAAAATTCAGGGTCCAGGGCCTGCCGGAAGGTTTTTTTGTGGTGTCACCGCCGCCCGAATTGAAATAATCGACTATGAACTTAAGGTTGGTGGTGCTGTCTTTTTGTTTTTTTAGATAGATGGCTCCATTATCCAGTTGGATGGATTTGAAATCGATAACACGTTTTTTTATACTGCTGAAAATAGAGAACCCACTCAATTCCACTGCCAGTTTTGGGGTACTTAGCAAAGTATCCTGCTGCTTATCTAAAACATAAAAGTCTTCCAGTACCACCGATTTAAAGGGGACGATGTACAGGCTTTTTATATCAACTTTGGTTTTTAGCTCTTTTGACAGATAAGCGGTGGCTTTTTTGGCCGCCCAGGTTTGCACGGGCTTATATTGGAACAATATTAACACTATGCTGACGAACAACAGCAGTACCAATACAATGCCTAAGGCTATTTTGAGTAGTTTTTTAATAACTTTGTGGTTAAGTTTAACTAGTGAATGAGTGATTTATTGATTGAATAAGCCCTATCGCTATACATATTTGCTTTCAAATAGTTTGCCTGTCAGTCAAAATTCGCTAATTCAATCATTCAATAATTTTTCAAAGTGCCCATAATATTAGGAATCGAATCGTCTTGTGATGAAACCTCTGCATCAATTTGCGTAGATGGAGAGATATTGAGCAACGTTATTGCTAATCAAACCATACACGAAGCCTACGGAGGTGTTGTGCCCGAGCTTGCCTCGAGGGTTCATCAGCAAAACATCGTTCCTGCTGTACAACAAGCCATATTAAACGCAAAAGTAATCAAAAATGATATTGATGCGGTAGCTTTTACGCGTGGCCCCGGGCTGTTAGGCTCTGTATTGGTTGGCGTATCGTTTGCGAAGGCATTTGCACTGGCAAAAAACCTTCCGCTGATTGATATTAACCACATGCAGGCGCATATTTTAGCACATTTTATTGGCGATCATAAACCAGCCTTCCCTTTCCTGTGCTTAACGGTATCGGGCGGGCATACGCAAATTGTTTTGGTGAAGGATTATTTTGATATGGAGATCATCGGCCAAACGCTGGATGATGCCGCAGGCGAGGCTATGGATAAAACCAGCAAAATATTAGGTTTGCCTTATCCCGGCGGCCCGCTGATAGATAAGTATGCCCGCAGCGGTAACCCTGATGCTTATAAATTCCCCGAGCCGCAGATACCCGGTTATAACTTTAGTTTCAGTGGTGTAAAAACGGCCATTCTTTATTTCATCAGGGATAATGTGGCTAAAACCCCAAGTTTTATAGCCGATAACCTTCCCGACATTTGCGCTTCGGTAGAAAAACGCATCGCTACTATCTTATTAAACAAATTGAAGCGTGCAGCTGAAGAATACGGCATAAAGGATATTGCATTGGCGGGCGGGGTATCGGCCAACACCGGCCTGCGCCAGGCACTGACAAACCTATGTGCCGAAAAAGGCTGGAACTGCTTTATCCCCAAATTTGAGTACTGTACCGATAATGCTGCCATGATTGCTATTGCCGGTTACTACAAATACTTGAAAGGCGAATTTGTAGGGCAAGCGGTAGCGCCATTAGCCAGGATGCCTTTTGGTTGATTGCTTTTTGTTGATAGTTCATGGCAAGAAAATGCTGTGAACTGAAATCTGAGCTACTATGAACCATAATCTATTAACTATCAACTTAACAATATGACCACCGCATCACTTATTTTTTGGGCAATATTTGTATTGCCGCTTATCGCTTTTTTGGTATGGCTAATACGCCAGGATAAGCGCAAAGGCAAACTCGGCCTGATAGTTTTAGCCATTATTGTAGTTGGGGTTATCGTTTATATGTACTGGAACCATATGTTTCAGAACGGTAAATAGCAACGTCTTCTAATACTGCTTATCATAAGCGCGGGTGAAGTTTCACCGGGGCGGGTTGTACGAGTTGTACGAATCGTACAGTTCGTACAATCTCGTACAGCTCCCGTACAGTTTCGCACAACCTCGTACAGTTTCGTACAAATCCGTACAGTTTCGTACAGCAAAATCGCGGTTTGCATAAATCTGCGTTTTTCTGGGGTTTTTCGGTGTTTTTCTTTGATAAAACGTACACAAACGCAAGTTTTCAAAACAGGGATCTTTTCTGCTTTTTACCAACTTTAAGCTGGGCTGTCGGTGGCCCGGGCATTCCCGGTAAATGTGCAAAGGCCTCGGAGGAGAGCTGAACTATTGCTTTTAACAGAAAGTAATTTTAATAAGCGAATGGCCTCCTCAGGTGGCACAGTTTATTTCAACACATCCCAGTTCTCAATTTTCCGATAGGGTTTGCTAAAAAAATCGCCAATAACCTTGTTAAACATATCGCGGTAATATATTGGCGTGGAGTGCCCCGAGTTCGGCAGGATCCACAAATACGATTTGGGGATATTTTTTGCTATCAACATGGTATGTTCGGTTTGGATAACATCGTGGTCGCCACCGATAACTAAGGTAGGGCAGGCTATTTTATGCAGTGCCTCGGCTTTTATATGCGGTTCGTAACTAAGTAGGTGCAACAGCAGTGCCTGATCTTTTATTTGCCTGGTTGGGTTTTTAATCCTCTTTAACGAGTCGGCCGCAAGCACGTTCTGCTTCAGTAAGTAATCTTGTAAAAATGGGCTTAAGGCTGTAGTATCAGGCCAGAGGTTGGCACCGGTTACGGCAAGCATCTTTACCTTATCCGGGTTGCGCATGGCCAACAGCATGCCCTCTATGCCGCCGTCGCTCCAGCCTATCACATTTGCATTTTTGATGTTAAGTTTATCCAGCAGCGCGTTCAGGTCGTCGCTCATCATCTCGTAGCTGAGGGTGTCTTTGTCGTTGTTTGATTTCCCTTGCGCGCGGCTATCGGCCAATATCACCTGGTACTTTTTTGCGAAGTAAGGTATTTGGTACCTGAAATCTTTTATAGAACCGCCGTTGCCATGGATGATCAGCAAGGGTGCGCCTTTGCCATACACCTCGTAATACATTTTCATGCCACGGATATCGGCATATTTGCCCACGGCGGCGTTGTTTCCGTAGGTAACGGTATCTAACTTGATGATTTCTTTTTGCTGTGCCATACACCAGGCGGCGGGTAGCGTCAATAAAATAATAAGTGCCAGTTTTAAGTTTTTCATATTGATGAGGATAAGTGTTTAAAGATACGGAATGTCCCTTTTTATTTCCGATTTTTTTAAACCTTGTTTGTTATACCAGAAGATTTTGGCAGTATAAATATGGGCGTGTTTTGCCGGCAAATTGCAAAGGTGGAATTATTGCGGTAAAAATTGCGTTGATTTTTAGGCTTTTACGATTAAATTTCGCTTTAAAATTGCCATAATTTCAAATAAGTAAAAAGGCATTGGATTTGTAAAATATTAAACGTACTTTTGCGCTCGATTTGGCGATGTAGCCAAATACGTTATTTTAATTCATGAACCCATTTATCAATCTGGGAATCCGTCATGATATTGTTAATGCCATCTCTGAGTTAGGATTTGAAAATCCTACACCAATCCAGGAACAGTCAATTCCGGTATTGTTAACAGGCAGCAACGATTTTGTCGGATTAGCCCAAACAGGGACCGGTAAAACAGCTGCTTTTGGACTGCCGCTATTAGAACTGCTCGATTTCGAAGTAAATCATCCGCAGGCGCTTGTTTTATGCCCAACACGTGAACTTTGTTTACAAATCACGAACGACATTAAGAATTACGCCAAAAAAATGAACAACGTTAATGTTGTTGCCGTTTATGGCGGTGCAAGCATTCAGGATCAACTTCGCGTTATCAAACGCGGCGTACAGATCGTTGTGGCCACACCAGGCCGTATGCTTGACATTATTAACCGTAAGGCGATAGACTTTTCGCAGGTTAGGTTTGTAGTATTGGATGAGGCTGATGAGATGCTCAACATGGGCTTCCAGGAAGACATTGACAGTATTTTATCAACCACGCCCGACGAGAAAAAAACCTGGCTGTTCTCGGCCACTATGCCTTCCGAAGTTAGAAGGATCGCTAAAAAATACATGACCGACCCTTTCGAGCTTACTATGGGCGAGAAAAATACAGGTAATGTGAATATCGACCACGAGTACTACGTAGTACGTGCCCGTGATAAATATGCTGCTTTTAAACGCATAGTTGATAACAACCCGGAGATCTTCGGTATAGTATTTTGCCGTACCAAAATTGAGACCCAGGAAATTGCCGAGGCGCTTATTAAAGACGGTTATAATGCCGATTCTTTACACGGCGACTTATCACAGCAACAACGCGATAAGGTAATGAAACGCTACCGCGAACGCAGCCTGCAATTATTAATTGCTACTGATGTTGCCGCACGTGGTATTGATGTTAATGATGTTACACACGTTATTAACTATAGCTTACCCGATGAGATAGAAAATTACACCCACCGTAGCGGCCGTACAGCCCGTGCAGGTAAAACAGGTGTATCTATCGCTATCATCAATAGCAAAGAGCTTGGCAAAATTCGCCAGATAGAACGCACCATTGGTAAAAAGTTTGTTAAGGGTGAAATACCTACAGGCTTTGATGTTTGCGAAAAACAACTTTTTGCATTGGTACATAAAGTACATAATGTAGAAGTTAACGAAAGCCAGATAGAGCAATACATCCCGCGTATTATGGATGAATTTGCTGAGTTGACCAAGGAAGAAGTGATCAAACGCTTTGCATCCTTAGAGTTTAACCGCTTTTTAGATTATTATAAAAATGCACCGGACCTTAACGCACCTGCTGATGATTTCCGCACCAGGGATGGCGAAAGAGGCGAGCGCGGAGCGCGCGATGCCGGTGGCAAATCAGAATACACACGCCTGTTTATCAATTTAGGTAGTGTTGACGAATTTAACCGCGGCGACTTGCTGGGTTACATTTGCAACAACTCTAAAATAAGCGGCCGTACGGTTGGTAAAATTGATGTTAAAGGTGTTTACTCTTTCTTTGAAGTAAGCAACGGCGATGTTGACCAGGTAGTGAACAACTTTAAAGGCGTTGAACTTAAAGGCCGCGAAGTGAGGATAGAAATATCCGGCGAA
>CBFGNE010000324.1:0-5162 GCA_965649995.1 uncultured Mucilaginibacter sp. | reverse complement strand
TTGATAAACAAGGCGATATGTTTGTAAGCACCGGCGAGCGCTCGGGTAACGATATACGCATGAAAGCGCAGGATTTGGGTGCTGCCATTGGCAAGGTGATACACATTACCAAAGAGGGGAAACCCGTTGCTGGTGGCCCGTTTGCGGGTACTGCCGGTGCCTTGCCCGAGATTTTTGCCTACGGTTTCCGCAACCCGGAGGGGATGGCCTTGAACCCAACTACAGGCGAGCTTTGGGAAGCTGAATTTGGCCCCCGTGGCGGCGACGAGATCAACATTATCCGCAAGGGCAACAACTATGGCTGGCCTGTGGTTACCTACGGTATTGAATACAGCGGCAGCAAAGTGGGCGACGGCATACAGCAAAAAGAAGGCGTTACCCAGCCCATTTACTATTGGGATCCCAGCATATCTCCGGCTGGTATAGCATTTTACACCGGCAATGCTATCCCCGAGTGGAAGGGCAACCTGTTTGTAGGCGGCCTGGGCGGATCGCACATTGCCCGTTTGGTAATTGCTAACAACAAAGTTGTAGGTGAAGAACGTTTGCTGAAGGACAAAGGCGAACGCTGGCGTGCCCTGGCCAACGGTAAAGACGGTGCCCTTTACGGCGTAACCGATGGTGGTAAAATGTACCGGATAGGGAAGTAGCATATCTTAAGAAAGGCGTTGAAAACATACAGAGAAGAGCAAAAAAACCAGATTTTTTGCTCTTTTTTTGTGCCCGGATAATTATTTTATGTCGCAAAAAGGCAGTGAATGTGCCGTTTTTCACCCTTGTTGCGGGCGGCGTAATTTGGTAGTATTGTAACATACTAAATACCCATACCACCATGAAAGTAGTCCGTGTGCAGTACACTACCCGTGCCGAATATGCGGCCACCAACCAGCAAAATATTGCAGGCGTTGTTGCCGAACTGAAAACCCTTAACCACCCCGGCATCAAGTACGGTGCCTGGCTGCTGCCCGATGGCAAAACCTTTATGCACTTTGACCAGTTGGAGAGCGAAGAAGCCCACCAGCAATTGCAGCAACTTGCCTCCTTTAAAAAATTTGCCGACGAGCTTTGGGCCAGCCAGTTGGAGGTTGAACCCGTGTTGGAGATCCTCACGCTCGCTGCCTCTACCGAAACTTATTACTGAGGCCTTGAAAAGCGGGGGCAGTGCTACTTTGTATCGATAGCCCCATGTTTCCTACAAGCCGCCGTAGGAGCGGGCTTTCCATACACCCGGGTTTTAGGTTTGCTCTGTCCGTCCGTTTCAGGGAGCGGAATTTTGGTGAAAGAGTAAGTAGGATGGACACTGATGAAAACTACTCCTCACCTCCATGTCATTGCGAGGAACGAAGCAATCTCCCGATAAGCAGGGTAGCGAATATGCAAAGTGGTTACCTTGCATGCAGTTTACCGATAGCTAATAAATTAGCATTGATATTTGAATTTAAGATTAAATCTTGTGTGGGTAATTCGAATTTGAAGCCCACTTATACACAATCACGCAATTTCCTAAGGAAAATAATCAACACTTTATAGACTAAGTGATGTTAATAACTGCTATTTTTCCACATTTTATACTAAAATAAAAGTGGTTGAAAGTTTATTGCTATTTTTGGAGTTCTGAATCGCATCAGTAAAAGTTCTTTCATGTTCACCTTTTTAAATCGTTTCACTTATTATGATAAACCATGGAACGACAAACAATATTCCGTGCTTCTTGGGAGGCCGGAGCAATGACCACTTTCCAAGTAAGGTGTTCACCCAGTACCGATAAACAGGGTGAGAAAGGAGGACCTAAAAATGATAGAACAGTACAAAATGCGAGCAGGCAAATTGTATAAGTTGGTTTTTACCAAATACGTTACCAGAAATGGTGTGCGTGTTTATCATCCTAAAGGCGGTGTATACTGCTTTTGGGTTGAGGTAAAGTAACCACTTGACTTGTAATCGGGTTCGGGGTTTGGTCACCTCGAGCCCTTTTGCATTTTTAAGAACTTAATTCACCCTGTTTATCCTGGGTTATTTTTATAGGTTCTATAATTTGAATCATAAAACCTTCATTAACCGTATAGATAGTTTCAAGCCAAATAAACAAACTAATCATTTGATCATTAAACCAATTAGTCCCTTTTACATCCATTGTTTCCTCGTTAAAGAAGCACTTGAAACCGTAAAGTTTAGCTATATGTGTGTATTTAATGTCTTTCATAAACGGGACTGCAAAGGTATACTTATTTAATTAAACTAAAAATTGTTTAAAAAGTTTAATCTTTCCCATAAAAACCACAGAGGGTCTTTGTACATCACAAATCAAAATTAAGGGATTCGACCGGATTTCCAAATTAATTATGATTTATTTTAAACGATTATAAATAACGGCTATGATAGCATAGGTTAAACGAACTGCCATAACGTATACATGCAAACCTTTTTTATTATGTAGACGAATTTGATTTTCAAAAAGTTACATTTGATTTATTTTTTAAAGTTACTTTAATCCCCGTTCGTCCACAGACTTTTACCCATACACCACATCCCAATATCAACGCCAACCTTTCTACGCTGGTAGGTAGCCAGTTGCTCCAGGTAATCTGATACTACAAAGCGGGTATCGGGCATTTGCCTGCGCAGGACTGCGGCTTTTTGCTGCCATTTTTTTATGGCGTTTACATCGGGGAACAGCATTACCTGCCTGTTTTGCAATATTTTGCATTTTTGCAGGCTCAGCCCTTCCAGGCTGCCGCGGCTTAGCCAGATGAAGGCGGGCATCATGACGGCGGCTATAATGGCGGTTTTTTTCGCTCTCCACAACAGCTACGGGTTTGTATATGGCGAGGTGATCTGATAGAACGAGGTGGTTAGTATGTCCGTTCGCTTAAAGGTGCGGAATTATCAGCGGCAAAAAGGGACGGATGGAAAAGAGTATCGATCTTTGAAGAGATATGTTCGTTACAAATATAAAGAATAATCTTTAATTCAAAGAAAAATATTTAAAAAACGTCCACTGTGTCTGTGATAATTCCGGCAGGGAAACGGACACAGCACCGACCTAAACCCGATAGCAGCGTAAAGCCCGCTTCTACGGCGGCTTGCAGCGTATAGCGGGGCTACCGGCTCCTAAAAGCCACTGCCCCTGCTTTTCAAGCTGGCTATTTCCCTTCGCCCTTAATACTCAGTATAACCTGGTAAATGTATAAAGGCACGGCCCAACCCAACCAAAACAGCGATGGCGAAATATCTGCAAAACTGCCAAGGCTTTTTATAAGCGGCAGCTTTAGCGCCAGGCCTGAGATAATGAACGCCAGCGTTATCAGGTAACTCCTCACCATCCATTGCCGGTGCAGCACGAATTTCTTTTTAATAGCGGCATAGTAGGCAATACAGGTGGCGCTTATCCATACACTTACCCAAACCTGTAACGAAAATGCATACGCCCAGTTAACCTCTTTTGCGGTTGTAAAGGCCAGTATTACTGCGCACAGGCTGCTTGTTAAAACAGCCAGCAGGTAAAGGATGCCTATTATGCGGTGTATCCTCCAACTATAATTCCTTAGCGTGGGCCAAAATTGCAAAAGGCCTAATATAAGCGACCCCCCGCCCGCAGTAATATGCGCTATGACAACCCATTTTACCTTAAAGTATTTGCCCAGTGCCTGGGGCGTTAGCGTAAGGAAATGATCGACACCATGCATAAACAGCCAGGTGAGGAATACTACCGTTAGCCATAGAAATACCCGTGCAATATCCGTTTTGGTTAATTTAAACGCCCCGCTTTTAATTGTACTATTTGCCATCAGTTGCTGTTGTAGTGTAAGGCAAAATTCTAAACAAGCGGTGCGCTTTACAATAACCGAAAAAAGATTCGGTATGCCTGGGTTTAGGGCTGTTTGATTATTTACCTTATTTTGCAAGCAAAACGAGTTTTATGTATACCAATAAAATAACAGAAGATTTAGACTGCGGTATCCGCGTGGCCTTTAAGGTTTTTGGCGGTAAATGGAAACTGTGCATATTGGATGCTATTAGCAAAGGCATTGTACGGCCAACGGCTATCCAAAAAGAAATTAGGGAAGCATCGCGGCGGGTGATAGAGATGCAGCTGGCAGAACTTGCCGCCTACGGCGTGGTTGAAAAAGTGGCAGAAGATGCATACCCCAAAAAATCGGAGTACGCACTCACACCCTTAGGCAAAACCATTTTGCCGCTGTTAATGCAGATAGATGCGTGGGGAACCACCAATGCCGCCTTTGTAAAAAAGCGGCAAATGGAACTGGAATTGATGCACGCCTGAACAACAAAGCCAGCCCCAAGCCGCTTGCTTTAGTACCCGCCTGCTCCCGCTTATTTACCCAACTCCTCCAACGTAGTTGGTTTACCCTTACCTGTTTCAATGAGGCTTTTTAAGCTGCCGGTAATATAGCCAGCCCAGGCGTTGGAGCAATCTTGATAACATTCTACCTGCGGCGTTAAGCCTATTTGCGTAAAACGCACTTCGGTTTGGCCAGCTTTTTCGCTGATGCCGAAAACGATTTTAGTGCCGGTCCACTCGTCTTCCTGCTCAATAAAGGTGAGTTTACTCTCGGTGATCAGCCATGCAATTTTTGAGTAGCGGGTAACCTCTACCAGTTTTTGTTTGGAGTAATGCACATCCCAAAACTGTACAGAGAACTCATCGTTAAGGTTTGCGGTATCGCCATCTACGCGTTCCGTCCACCAGCTGCGTACGTTTTGGATGGCTTTAAAAGCTTCCTCCGGGGTGTTATCTACAAGGAAGCTGATGGTATAATCCTGGTTGCTCATTGCTGGCCTCCCTTCATTGCTTCGGCGTTGTTAATGGCCGGGATATAGGGGTTAGGTTTGCCTTTACCGGTTTCGATAAGGCTTTTTAAACTGCCGTTGATATAGTTGCCCCAGGCATCCGAGCAGATATTGTAGCACTCGTATGCAGGCACTAAACCAACTTGGGTAAAGGTAAGCTGCGTTTTGCCGCCTTTTGTCGAGATCTCGAACACGAGCTTATTACCCGTCCACTCTGCTTTATCCTTAGTGAAATTAAACTGGTTCTCCATCACCAGCCAAACAACTTTTTTGTTGGGCACCAGTTCAACAATTTTCATTTTAGCGCGGTGTACATCTTTGTAGTGGTAGGCAAACTCTGCGTTCAGCTT